>NZ_JBHVJT010000010.1:59585-63405 GCF_042798815.1 Kitasatospora sp. NPDC057738
CGGACCCGCCGGCGTCTACCACAAGTACCAGACCGACCCCACCAGTTGGTCCGGCTGGGAAGCCACCGGCGGCCCCGCCGACTCCCGGCTCACCAGCCAGCAGACCGCGGACGGCCGGGTGGAGGTGTTCGCCATCAACGCCAGCACCGCCCAGCACATCTGGCAGACCGGCCTGAACGCCCCGTACGGCCAGTGGGACACCTTCGGCACCGGCGGCACCGAGATCGGCGCCGCCACCAACGCCGACGGCCGGATCGAGGTGTTCGGCTCCAACACCGACGGGATCCACCACAAGTGGCAGACCGGCTTCTCCACCTGGTCCGAATGGGCCTGGCTGAACACCACCCACGGACCCGCAGTCGGCCAAGGAGCCCTCACGTGACCAGAGCGCAACGCACCCTGCTGTCCACGCTCGCCGCGCTGGGCGTGACGGCGGGCCTGATGGTCGCCGCCCCCTCCGCGCCGGCCGCCACCGGCAGCGACCTGTGCGCCGAGGTCGGCTACCGGGCGGGCTTCCGGGGCGAAGCCCTGGTGACCGCGATCGCCGTCGGCCTCGCCGAGTCCAGCTGCAACCCGCTGGCCTCCAACACCCAGGGCAACACCCCGGACACCTCCACCGACCGCGGCCTGTGGGAGATCAACGACCACTGGCACAGCGAGGTCTCCGACGCGTGCGCCTACGACGCCCAGTGCAACGCCGACGCGGCCTACAAGATCTCCAACGGCGGCCTCGACTGGCACCAGTGGTCGACCTACAGCGCGGGCGCGCACCTGCGGCACATGGACGAGGCACGGGCCGCCGTGGACCGGCTCGGCCACCACGAGCCCGGCCCCGCGCCGCTGGAGTATCCGGCGGAGTCCGGCCGGGTGGTCTCGGCCCGGTCCGCGGACGGACGCCTCGAAGTGTTCGCCGCCGGCGCGAACGGCATCTCGCACGCCTGGCAGACCGCGATCAACGGCGCCTGGTCGGAGTGGGAGGACCTCAGCGGCCCCGCCGGCGCGGAACTCGCCATCGGCCCCAACGCCGACGGCCGACTGGAGGTGTTCGCCATCAACGGCTCCACCCTCCAGCACCGCTACCAGCTCCAGCCCTCCGGCGCCTGGTCCGGCTGGGAGGACTTCGGCACCGGAGGCCACGACATCGCGGTCGGCGCGAACCAGGACGGCCGACTCGAAGTCTTCGCCTCGGGCCCGGTCGGCGTCTTCCACCGCTACCAGACCGCACCCAACGGCGGCTGGTCCGGCTGGGAGGCCACCGGCGGAGGCCCCGCCAACAGCGAGATCGAACTCGGCAAGGCCCCCGACGGCCGCCTGGAAGTGTTCGCCCTCAACGGCACCACCTTCCAGCACCAGTGGCAGACCGCCGTCAACGGCACCTGGTCCGCCTGGGACGACTTCGGCACCGGAGGCCACGACCTCACCGTCAGCCACAACCAGGACGGCCGACTGGAGGTCTTCGCCTCCGGACCCGCCGGCGTCTACCACAAGTACCAGACCGACCCCACCAGTTGGTCCGGCTGGGAAGCCACCGGCGGCCCCGCCGACTCCCGGCTCACCAGTGGACGTTCGCCGGACGGCCGGGTGGAGGTGTTCGCCATCAACGGCAGCACCGCCCAGCACATCTGGCAGACCGGCCTGAACGCCCCGTACGGCCAGTGGGACACCTTCGGCACCGGCGGCACCGAGATCGGCGCGGCGAACAACGCCGACGGCCGGATCGAGGTGTTCGGCTCCAACACCGACGGGATCCACCACAAGTGGCAGACCGGCTTCTCCACCTGGTCCGAATGGGCCTGGCTGAACACCACCCACGGACCCGCAGTCGGCTGACCACGCCGGTAACCCCCTGGAGCAACAGCGATGCACCCGATCAGCAGGCGCGGCCTGCTGCGGGCGGCCGGAGCGGGAGCACTCGTGCTCCCGCTCCCGGGCCGCACCGCCTCAGCGGCATCCACCGGCGCCGCGGAACCGCCCCACCTGTGGGTCGGCGCCGGCCCGTTCGCCCACGTCCACGACCCCTCCACCGCGCGCCGCCGCTACCTCAACGACCACACCGTGGTCCAGGCCGACGGGCGCTGGCACCTGTTCAGCATCGTCGGCGACAGCGCGCCACCCGGGCAGGCGCCCGACAGTTCGGCCGAGGTGTCGCTCGCGCACGCCTCGGCGCCCTCCCCGTCCGGGCCGTGGAGCAGCCACCCGGACGCGCTGACCGTCGACCCCTCGTACTTCGGCGAGGAGCACCTGTGGGCCCCGCACGTCGTCGAGTCGGACGGCGTCCACTGGATGTTCTACGCGGCGGGCGGGCACGCCGGGGCGGCGATCAACGCCGCCACCTCCACCGACCTGTCCACCTGGACCAGGCTGCCGTCCGGGCCGCTGTTCCGCGGGACCGCCGCCCGCGATCCGATGGTGCTGCGGATCGGCGACCAGTGGGTGATGTACTACACCGAGCTGTCCGCCCCCGGCGGGCACCACCAGGTCTGCTACCGGCGCTCCACCGGGCTGCTGACCTGGAGCGAGCCCGGCGTGGCCTTCGCCGACGCGGCCACCGCCGCGGACGGCGTCTCGATCACCGAGTCGCCCTTCGTGGTGGCCCGGGACGGCTGGTACTACCTGTTCCTCGGACCGCGCAACGGCTACGAGGGCACCGACGTCCTCGCCTCCCGCGACCCGTTCCGCTTCTCCCTCGACGGCCGCGCCGGCCATGTGCCGGGCCACGCCGTGGAGGTGGTCACCGACGGGCAGCAGTGGTGGGCGAGCGCCGCCGGCTGGTTCCGCCGCGGCCTGTACCTGGCGCCGCTGGACTGGCGGTCCACCCCGCCGCCCTGGCAGAGCCCGGACAACCCGGTCGCCGCCCCGGACGTCCAGGGCCGGCTGAACGTGTTCGCCCTCGACGCGGCCGACCGGTCGATGCTGCGCCGTGTCCAGACCGATCCGGAATCCGACACCTGGTCGGACTGGGAGGTGTTCGGGACGCCCGCCGGCGCGGTGCCCGTGCTGGGCCGCAACGCCGACGGCCGACTGGAGGTGTTCTCGCTCGCCCCCGACGGCACCGACCTGCACCACCGCGTCCAGCGGACGGACGGCGGTTGGTCGGACTGGGAGGTCTTCGGCGGCCCGGCCGGCGCCGCCCCCGCCGTCGCCCGGAACGCCGACGGCCGGCTGGAGGTCTTCGCCCTCGCCCCCGACGGCGCCCTGATCGCCCGCCGCCGCCAGGCCTCGCCCGGCTCCACCGGCTGGGACGACTGGGACGCGGGCTTCAGCGGCCCGGTGGGCGCTCCGCCGGTCGTCGCCGCCAACGCCGACGGCCGGCTGGAGGTGTTCGTGCTCGCGCCCGGCGGCGCGGCGCTGCTGCACCGCTGGCAGACCTCGGCCGGCGGCGCCTGGTCCGCGTGGGAACGCTTCGGGACGCCCGCCGGGGCCTCGCCGCGGGTGTCCCGCGACGGCACCGGGCGGCTGAACGTCACCGCGATCGCCCCCTCCGGCACGGCCGCCTTCCAGCGCCGCCAGTCGGTGCCCAGCGGCGGCTGGGACGCCTGGCAGCCGCTGCTCGGCTGGTCCACCGCGGCGCCACTGACGATCGCCGGCGCGGACGGCCGGTTGGAGGCCTTTTCCCTCTCCCCCGGCGGCGAGCGGCTGGCCCACCGCTGGCAGTCGGCGCCCGCAGGAGCCTGGGAGCCTGCGGGCGTGTTCGGCGAGGACTTCGGCGAGCCCGGCCCGGGGGTCGCCGCGTCGACCCCATCCGCGGCCGGCTCCCCCTCGAGGTCGTGAATCTTCCCCGTTACCCAAGAAGGCTGAATGCGCCACCGCGCTCCTAGAA
>NZ_JBHVJT010000010.1:63415-106480 GCF_042798815.1 Kitasatospora sp. NPDC057738
CTGCACGTCTTCGCGGTGACCGAGGACGGCCGGCTGCGCACCCGCGTTCAGGACCGTCCCGGCGGCGGCTGGCGACCGTGGGCCGCCTTCGGCGACCGCCCGGTGGCACCGCTGCGTCCGGGGGCGCCGATGCTCTGACCGAACACCCGTGCACTCCGCTTCCACCTTGTCAAGTAGCCTGCCGCTCCGGTTTATTGTCGTACGCGAAGAGGTACCGTTCGTCCGTCCGGCAAGAGTCGGCGCGCGACACGGGGAGCGGTGCGCGGGACGGAGGAGCAGTGCGCGGGATTGTCGTCCACCTGCCGGCGGGGAACGGCGGCGACACGGTGACCTTACGACTCGGTCCGGGAGAGCGGGCGCGCTTCGGCCGCGGCTCCGCTCACAGGCCGGTGGAACTGCGCCTCGGCGACGAGTCGGTCTCCCGGCTGGCCGGTGAGATCCACGCGACCGACGACCACTGGCAGTTGAGCAACCTCAGCAACTCCCACGCCTACCTGGTGGAGAACCCGGAGGGCGCCGGCGAATACCTGCGGGTGCCGCCACGGCGGGTCGGCGCGCCGATCCCCTTCGAGTTCTCCCGGGTGGTGCTGCCCTCTCGGCGGGAAACCCCGCTGTCCTTCCAGGTGTTCGCGCCCGACCACGTCTACCTGGACCTGGACGCCCGCGGCGGCTCCTGGGAGAGCCGCACCATGACGGCGTACTCGCTGGACGAGACCGCCACCTACTTCCTGGTCCTGGTCGCGCTCTGCGAACCATGGCTGCGCGACCACTCCCTCGCCACCGTGCCCACCACCCCGCAGGTGGTCGCGCGGTTGCACGGCCACCCCTCCTGCGCCCGCCTCACCGCCCGCGCGGTCAGCTCGCACCTCGACTATCTCGCCGCCGAGAAGCTCCGCATCGACCTGCCCGACGGCGACCGCGCGGACCGCCGCGGCGGCAAACGCGAGGCCGTGGTGGGGCTCGCCCTGAAGTTCGGCATCGTCCGCGAGGAGCACCTCGTGCTCCTGCCGGACCCCGGACCCGGCCGGTCCGGACGGTAGGGAGGGCCGGCCATGCCGCAGAACCCGGCCTTCCCCGGGGACGGCGAGGAACTGCTGCCGACCGGCCACCGGGTCGGAGAGTGGACCGTCACCGGGCTGATCGGTGAGGGCGGCTGGGCGACGGTATACGCCGCCCACCGGGCCGACGGCGGGGGCGGGGCGGATGACACGGTCGCCCTCAAGGTGCTGCTGACCGCCGGACTCGCGCCCCGCCAGGCCCGCCAGGTCGCCGAAGCCGCCCGGCGCGAAGCCGAGTTGGGCCGTACCGCCCCGCACCCCCGGCTGGTGCGGCTGCTCGATGCCATCGTCCTGGCCGCCCCTGACCAGCCCTCGCTCGACGGCGCGATCGTCCTGGTCATGGAACGCGCCCGGTGCACCCTGCGCGACCTGCTCGCCATCGGCATCGACGAGGCCGACGGCGCCAGGATCGTCACCGGCATCTGCGAGGGCCTGGCCCACCTGCACCGCTCCGGCTGGGTCCACACCGACCTCAAGCCGGAGAACGTCCTCATCGGCGCGGACGGAGAGGTCCGCCTCTCCGACTTCGGCCTCGCCATCGAACTCACCGGCACCCACGGCCACGGCTCCCCGATGGGCACCCCCGACTACCTCCCGCCGGAACGCTGGAAGGAACCACTCGGCGAACACGGCGTCAAAGTCCGTACCACCGCTGACATCTGGGCGCTCGGCATCGTGATCCACGAGGTCTTCGCCGCTGGCGGCCGGCCGTTCCCCGGCGCCACCTCCGCCGCCCGCTGCGCCGCCACCCAGCAGTACGCGGAAGGCCGCGCCGCCCTGCGGCTGGCCGCCGCCGTCCCCCCGTTCTGGCGCGCCCTGGCCGCCGACTGTCTCGCCCCCACCCACGCCGCCCGCGCCCCGCACACCGCCGAGAGCCTGCTCGCCCGCATCCGCGCCCACCGCCCCGGGCGGCGCGCGCGCCGCCCGACCCCTCGCCCTCGCACCGCTCTGCTGGCCCTGGCCTCCTGCGCCACGGTCGCCGTCACCGGCACTGCCCTCTGGCCGCACCCGGGACCGTCCGGACAGCCCGCCCACATCCGGGTCTTCAACACCGAACGCGGCTGTCAGGACCGCACCGACCGCGACCCCCAGTGCAGCCTCGGCCTCGCCGTCGACCCCCTGCGCCCCTACACCGCCGACAACGTCGTCCCCGTGCGGGTCTGGCACAACGACACCCTCGACGCCGACTGCCAACTCCCGACCGGCCTCCCCGTCATCAACGAGGAGGACCTCGTCTCCACCCTCTGGTACCGCATCCGCCTGCCGGGACCCACCACCGCCTGGCTCCCCGCCGTCCGCACCAGGGACCGTCCGGCGCTGCTCCGCTGCCTGTGACCGCCGCCGGCGCGGCTACCGTCCGCGCAGGGACACCCCGAAGCTCAATAGCGCCGGCTTCGGCCGCGAGGTCACCCGGGCGCTGCGCATCCTCGACCCGCCGCTGCTCTGGCGGCTGCTTCTGCGCCCCACCAAGGGGAACGCGCAGCTCGCGGAGCGTACCCTCTGCCACGATCCGGACTTCGCGACCCCCGAACGGACAGCCGCGGCACTCACTCTCGCCCGCCGCGGAGAAGTGGCCGGGGCCGGCGACGCGGGCCGGAGCGACGAGGGCCGGCGGCGGCCGGGCCGGCGGGTCGAAGCGTGCTGCGGTGCGCTCTGCCGTGTCGGCGACTCACGGCCACCGCTCGTCGCCCAGCGGCATGCCGTCGGTCCCAGGGTTGGATCTCACGCTCGTCCCCTGTCCTCCGGACGTCCCGCCGGCGCGGACAAGCCGTCGAGCTCGCGCCCGATCGCCTCCCGCAGTCCGTCGTGCTCCGGTCCGAGCGCGCTCGCGGGATCGCGCCAGTTCTCCGCGGGATACAGCCACACCGGGCGGCGGACGAGCTCCGGGCTCTCCCATTCGAACCGCGGCCACACGTGCGCGTGCAGGAAGCTGTCGGTGTTGCCGAGGATCTCCAGGTTCACGCGCCGGAACTCCGGGTCCAGCCGCCGGCAGACCCGCTCCACGGCCTCACCCAGCCGGTCCATGTCCGCCAGGAAAGCCGTTCGTTTGCCGCGCGGGAGATCGGACAGCCGCTGCACACCGGGCTCGTCCACCAGCAGGACCGAGTAGCCGGGCAGGAACTGCACGTCGCCGATCACCGCGAAGCCGGCGTCGAGCCGCCGGAGCACCGTGGGGTTCGTGCCTTTCAGCGCACTGCCGATCCTGTCGCCCCGCCAGTCCTTCGCCATGACACCGCACCCCGTACAAGCGTGACCGGGCAGGCCCGGCCCAATGATGGTCGCCGGTCGCTCACCCGGCTCCGTGCCATGTTCGCATCCGGCCGAGGTGAACCTCGGCGTCGGCCGGGATCGGAAGGGACTCGACGCTGCTGACCGAGCGCCGGCATACGAGGGCCCGCCCCGGGGGCGCTCCCCGGGGCGGGGTGGGTCAGCTTCCGGCGGGGGCGCGGTGGCCGTGGCGGAAGAGCGGGGCGCGGGTGTCGAAGGGGACGTCCTCGCGGGAGGCGGCGACGGCGGCGTCGGAGGCG
This sequence comes from Kitasatospora sp. NPDC057738, assembly GCF_042798815.1. Lineage (NCBI taxonomy): Bacteria > Bacillati > Actinomycetota > Actinomycetes > Kitasatosporales > Streptomycetaceae > Kitasatospora > Kitasatospora sp. NPDC057738. The sequence continues at coordinate 67,002 of NZ_JBHVJT010000010.1, forward strand.
GGCAGGTCGAACGGGAGGGTCGCGGTCATCGGGACGCGGCCGAGGGCGGCGTCCAGGACGACCGCGTCCGCGGCGCCGAACTCCCCGATCAGCAGGGCCGCGTGCGGGGCCAGCGGGGTGAGGACGGCGGGCCGTTCCAGCTGGGCGGCGAAGACCGTGGGGACGGCGGCGGCCAGGGCGGTGAGCCGCTCGGCCTCGGCCGCCTCGAACTCCAGCGAACCGCTGTGGAAGTGCTGTTCGAGCATGCCCTCGCGCCGCTCGTACGGGGTGGCGAGGCGGACGACGGCCAGGTCGGCCTGCTCGGGTTGCTCGACGAGGGTGCCGTACCCGGCGGCGACCTGCGGGTCGACGCCCTCGACGTAGAGCCGGGTGGCGGCGGTGGCCGTACGCGGCTCGCCGGCCAGGTGGACCACGGAGCGGCGCTGGACCTCGCGGCCGAGCGCCCGGCCCTCCGGGGTGCCGACCAGTTCGGCGGCGGCCTCCACGTCGACGTACGGGTCGTCGAAGAGGCCGAGGCGGAACTTGTCGCGCAGGATGCGGCGGGCCGACTCGTCGAGCCGGGCCTCGGTGACGGCGCCGGAGCGGACGGCGGCCAGGATCAGCTCCGGGTCGGTCTCGCCGCCGAGCTGGTCGGCGCCCGCGTCGAGGGTGAGCACGACCTGCTCGGCGACGCACAGCTCCTCGACGCCCCAGTGCCGCGGCGGCAGGGTGACCACGCCGGGGACGCTCATGCCGGTGATGGCGTTGAAGTCGGTGCAGACCACGCCGTCGAAGCCGTAACGCCCGCGCAGCAGGCCGGTGATGACGTCCCGGTTGAAGTTGGCGCCGACCTCGGCGAGGCCGCTGCCGGAGGGGATCGCGTAGGCGGGCATGATCTGCGCGGTGCCCGCGGCGAAGGCCGCCTCGAAGGGGCGCAGGTGGGTCTCCAACTCGCCACCGGGGTAGACCAGTCGGCGCCCCGCGGCGAAGTGCGAGTCCTCGCCGCCGGCCTGCGGGCCGCCGCCGGGGAAGTGCTTGGTCATGCAGGCGACGCTGTCCGGGCCGATCCGCTCGCCCTGGAGGCCCTCGATGTAGGCGGTGATCATGCGCGAGGCGCGCTCCGGGTCCTCCCCGAAGGTGCCGCTGATCCGGGCCCAGCGGGGCTCGGTGGCGAGGTCGGCCATCGGGTGGATGGCGACCCGGATGCCGACGGCGCACAGCTCGCGGCGGATCAGGTCGGCGTAGCGGCGCACCAGTTCGGGGTCGTCGGTGGCGGCGAGGCCGATCGGCTCGGGGCCGGTGCTGAAGCCGCCGCCGGTGTGGGCGGTGGCCGGGTTGGCGGTGAAGCCGTGCCGGGGGTCGGAGGAGAGGGTGACCGGGATGCCCAGCCGGGCGGCCGCGGCGAGGTCCTGGACGTGGTTGTTCCACGCGGCCATCGCGCGCGGGTCGGGGACGGCCATCATGGCGAAGTGGGTGAGGCCGCGTTCGGTGATCAGGTCGGCGCCGGAGGGGAACGGCGGGTGCGCGCCGGGGAGCATCCGGCCGTGCAGCATCAGCGCGGCCTTCTCCTCCACGGTCATCCGGCCGAGGAGGTCCTCGACCCGCTCCTCGACGGGCAGCCGCGGGTCCTCGTAGGGCTCCATGGTGCCGTTGTGGTTGAGGTCACGGAAGGGCGTGCCGTCGGTGTGGTGCAGCAGGGTCGTCGTCATGCCGTCACCTCGGCGGCGTTCGACACGGCGGTACGGACGGCGGTCGCGGTGCGGGCCGTGGTCGCGGCACCGGCGGCGGCCTCGGTACCCGCGGTGGCCTTGGCGTGGAAGGCGTCCAGGGTTTCCGCGGTGACCCCGCAGACGGCCAGGAAGGCGGCGGCGCCGCCGTGCTTGGTGCGGACCAGGTCGAGGAAGGCGCTCATCGCTCCGGCGGGGGCCTCCAGCAGCGGGGCGGGGACGACCAGTCGGCCGGCCTCGACCTCGTTGAGAGCGGCGCGGTTGCGGTCGGCGAGCCCGGCCCAGATCTGCTGGATCGCCTCGTTGGTGCGGGCGTAGTCGGCGACGATCTCCTCGGCGGGCACCCCGAGCAGTTCCAGCAGCAGCGCGGTGAGCAGCCCGGTGCGGTCCTTGCCTGCGGCGCAGTGCACCAGCACCCCGCCGGGGCGGGCGGTGGCCTCGACGGCGGCGGCCAGGGCCTGCGGCGCGGACTCGGCCATCAGCAGGTAGAAGGCGCCGAGGTCCGCGGCGGTGGTCATGGTCCGCATGGCCTGGGCCAGTTCGTCGTTGGTGGGCTCGATCCGGGCGGCGACGACGGCGATGCCGGCGGCCTCGGCGGCGGCCCAGTCCTCGGGGCTGCTCTCGGCCTCGCCCCGGAGGTCGACGACGGTGGTGACGCCGTGCTCGCGCAGCTGGGCGACGACGTCCGCGTCGGCGGCGGGGAAGGGCTGGGCGGAGCGGAACAGGGTGCCGGGACGGATCCAGCGGCTCGCGGGGTCGGCGAGCACGGCGGGGTCGCGGAAGTTGACCAGGGACATGCGGGGGCCTTTCGGGATGTGCGAAGGGTCTTGCGAGAGGCGTGACGAAGGGTGTGGCGAAGGCGCGCGGCAGCACCGCGCGAGGAGTGACGTGGGGGTGCGGAGGGGGGAGTTGGGCGTGCGGTGCCGTCCGGGCGGCCGGCGGCACGCCCGGGGACGGGAACGGAAGCGGTGACGGGGCTCGGGTCAGCCCGCCGCGGCGAGCACGTCCCGGTAGGCCTTGACCCAGCCGGCCAGCGTGCCGCTCTCCTGGCCGATCAGGATGTGGCGCCGCACCATGCCGCCGAACATCGCGCCGAACGCGGTCGGGCGCAGATCGGTCTCCGGGTCGGTGCCGAGCCGCTCGGTGGCGATGGTGACGGTGTGTTCGATGAAGGCGTCGATGACGACCAGGGCGTAGTTGTGGACGGAGTGCACTTCGAGCAGGCCCCTGCGCAGCCGCCGGCGGCGCTCGGTGTGCTCGACGGGCTCCTCCAGCTGTCCGCCGGTGACGGTCAGCGCGTGTTCGAGCGCGGCCCAGAGCGGGAGTTCGGCGGGGGCGGCGGCGAAGGCGTCGAGGACGACGTGGCCGAAGTCCCAGCCGAACAGCAGGGCTTCCTTGGCCGGGTAGTAGCGGAAGAAGGTGCGGTGGGCGACGTCGGCGCGGCGGCAGATCTGGTCCACGGTGGTGCGTTCGTAGCCCTGCTCCTCGAAGAGGTCGAGCGCCGCGGAGCGGATGCTGTCGCGGGTGCGCGCCTTCTTGCGGTCGCGCATGCCCGGCTCCGCCGCGGTGTCCGTCCCCTGCATCGTTCTTCCGCTCCTGTTCGGTGAGTTGGGTGTCCGAGCCGGCCCGAGTCGGTTCCGAGTCGGTCTGTTCCGGTCCCGGGCGAGTGCCCGGTCCGGGCGTCGGTGGGGCCGCCGAGGGGGCGGCTGTCAGTACCGAATCACGTCCGGCCGTGCTCGCTCAAGGCGGGAGCCGACTCTTCCGGGTTTCGTCATCCGAAGTTTGCACAACTGCCTTTTGGCAGTACTGCCACTTCCGAAATGGTGTGGACGTCGGCGGCCGCACTCCCCCTGGCCGCCCCGCACCCCCCGAACCGAGGAACCATGAAGCGGCACACCCACCTCCTGGTAGCCGCGGCCTGCACGGCCGCGCTCACGCTCACCGCCTGCTCCGCCTCCGACGACGCCCTGTCCGGCACCGGAGCCGCCGCCGGGAACACCGGAGCGGCGGCCGACGGGCCGGCCGTGGACGGCGGCACGCTCAAGATCGGCCTGGACCGGCCGTTCGCCAAGCTCGACCCGGCCGACGGAACGCTGATCCAGATGCCGATGATGGTCCTCGCCAACGCCCTGTACGACCCGCTGATGGTCAACGGCGACAACGGCACCGTCCAGCCGTACCTCGCCAAGTCCTTCACCCCCAACGCGGACGCCACGGTCTGGACCCTCGACCTGCGCGAGGGCGTGACGTTCAGCGACGGCAAGCCGCTCGACGCCCAGGCCGTCGCCGACCACGTCACCCGGCTCGCCAAGCCGGAGAGCAAGTGCGCCTGCGCCCTCGACGCGGCCGCCATCGGCTCCACCGCCGTCACCGGCCCGACCACCGTCGCCTTCACCCTCAAGGCGCCCGACGCCGCCTTCCCGAACCTGTTCACCCGCTCGCTCGGCTACGTCTCCGAGGCCCCGTCCGGCGACTCCCCCGCCGTCGGCTCCGGCCCGTACACGGTGGAGAGCGTGCAGCCCGGAGTCTCCGTCACCCTGACCCGCAATCCCGCGTACTGGGGCGCCAAGGGCCACGCCGACAAGCTCGTCTACCGGGTGCTGCCCGACACCGACAGCCGCTACCAGTCGCTGCGCTCCGGCGACACCGACCTGATCTGGACCGAGACGCCCAGCCAGCTCAAGCAGGCCGCCGCCGACGGGCTGCGCACCGCTACCGGGCCCGGCTCCACCAGCACCGTGCTGTTCAACACCAAGGCCGCGCCCTTCGACGACGTCCGGGTCCGCCGGGCGGTGCAGTACGCGATCGACCGCGAGGCCCTGGAGAAGGTCGTCTTCCTCGGTCAGGGTTCCGTCGCGGACGGCCCGATCGGCTCCCGCTCCCCGTACCGCACCGCCGCCGGCTACCCGGCCCACGACCCGGCCAAGTCCCGTGCCCTGCTGGCCGAGGCCGGCCACCCCGACCTCGCCTTCGAGTACCTCGTCGACAGCCGCCCCGAGGCCCAGCAGCGCGCCACCGTGCTCCAGCAGATGCTCGGCGAGGCCGGGATCAGGATGACCGTCAAGCCGCTCGACAACGCGGGCCTGGGCACCGCGATGCTCCAGCGCAAGTTCCAGGTGATGGACTTCATCACCAGCATGTTCGGCGACACCGACACCGCGCTCAGCAGCCTCTACCTGCCGAACTCGCCGTACAACTTCATGAGTTGGTCGGACCCCGAGGCCCAGAAGGCGATCACCGAGGGCCGTGCCTCGACCGACCCGGCCAAGCGCTCGGCCGCCTACGGCCAGGCTGCAGCACGGGTCGTCGGCGAGGCGCCGATGGTCTTCCTCACCGAGAACACCGTCGGCTTCCTCGGCACCGCCAAGGTCGGCGGACTGCCCGACCTGTCCAGGCGCACCGTCCTCAACGTCTCCCCCGCCACCCTGTGGGTGAAGCGGTGACCCCCGGCGCCCGGACCGCCCTGCGGTACGGCGGGCAGCTCGGCCGCGCCGCGGCCGTCCTGCTGCTGGTCACCGTCGGCGCGCTCGCCCTGCCCCACCTGATGCCCGGCTCCCCCGCCGTCGCCGCCCTCGGCCCCACCGCCACCCCCGAGCAGATCTCCGCCTACGAGGCCGGGCTCGGCCTGGACCGCAACGTGCTCGCCGCCACCTGGCAGTGGATCGGCGACGCCCTGCACGGCGACCTCGGCCACTCGCTGTCCACCGGAGCGGCCGTCACCGGAGAACTCGCCGACCGCGTCCCCGTCACCCTCGAACTCTTCCTCGCCGCCCAGCTGGTGGCGCTCTGCCTGGCCGTGCCCGTCGCCCTGCTCTCCGCCTGGCGGCCCGGCGGCACCTTCGACAGGCTCGCCACCACCGCCACCTTCGGCTGGCTCGCCGTCCCCGGCTTCGCCCTCGGCCTGCTGCTCATCTGGATCGCCGCCGTCCAGCTGCGCGTCCTGCCCGCCACCGGCTGGACCCCGTTCACCGAGAACCCGGCCGAGAACCTGCGCCACCTGGTGCTGCCCGCCCTCACCCTCGGCCTCACCGAGGCCGCCGTGTTCACCCGCACCCTGCGCGGGCAGCTGCTCGACACCCTCGACCAGCCGTACATCGCCGCCGCCCGCAGCCGCGGCATGGGCACCACCCGGCTGCTGCTGCGCCGCGCCCTGCGGCCGTCCAGCCTGCCGCTGGTGACGCTGATCGGGATCGGCATCGGGACCTCGCTGGGCGGCTCGGTGCTGGTCGAGTCGCTGTTCGCGGTGCCCGGCGTCGGCAGCCTGGTCTCCGGGGCCATCGCCGGCCGGGACTTCCCGGTCGTCCAGGCCGTGGTGGTGGTCAGCGCCGTCGCCGTGGTCGCGGCCACCTTCGCGGTCGACCTGCTGTACCGCACGATCGACCCGAGGATCGCCCATGAGCACCGCTGAGACCACCACCGTGACCGCCGAGAGCGCCGCCGGGACGGCCGAGAGCGCCACCGGGACGGCCGAGAGCGCCGGGACCCCCACCGCCCGCCGCCGCCCGCCGGCCGGCGTGCTCGCCGCCGCGGCCTGGCTGGCCGTGGTCGCCCTCGCCGCCCTGCTGCTGCCCCTGCTGCCCGGCTTCGACCCGCTGCACGGCGACTTCGCCCACCCCTCCGCCGCCCCCGGCCCCGGCCACTGGCTGGGCACCGACGGCTCCGGGCGGGACATCCTGCAGCGCACCGTCGCCGGCGCCCGCGCCTCCTTCACCGTCGCCGCCCTGACCGTCCTGGTCGGGCTGCTCGGCGGCGGCGCGCTCGGCCTCGCCGCCGGCTGGTTCCGCGGCCCGGTCGACAAGGCCATCGGCTTCGCGACAGACCTGCTGATGTCCGTGCCCAGCCTGATCCTGGTGATGATCGTGGTCTCGATGCGCGGCCCCGGCCTCACCGTCATCGGCGGCCTGATCGGGCTGTTCACCGTCCCGCACTTCACCCGGGTGGTGCGCGCCGTCGTCCTCTCGCTCGCCGAGCGCGGCTTCGTCCAGGCCGCCCGCATGATCGGCACCGCCCCGCTGCGCATCCTGCGCCGCGAGATCGTCCCGCACGTCCTGCCGATCGCGCTCACCTTCGCCTTCACCGCCACCACCGTCGCCATCGTCGCCGAGGGCTCGCTCAGCTTCCTCGGCTTCGGGCTGCGCCCGCCGGAGCCCTCCTGGGGCGGCATCATCGCCGAGGGCCGCACCACCCTCGGCAGCGCGCCGTGGATCTCGCTGGCACCCGCGGCGGTGCTCTGCCTGACCGTCCTCGCCCTCAACTACCTCGGGGAGCACCTGCGTTCGGGTGCTCCCGCCGCAGCCAGGCCCACCGCAGCCAAGTCCGCCGCTGCGAAGCCCACCGCCACGAAGGGAGCGCGCGGATGACCTCCGCCCCCGTCCTCGACGTCCGCTCGCTGGACACCGTCCTGCACACCCCCGACGGGCGGAGCCTGCACGTCCTGCACGGCGTCAGCCTCACCATCGCGGCCGGCGAGTGCCTCGGCGTGGTCGGCGAGTCCGGCTCCGGCAAGTCCGTGCTCGCCCGCACCGTCCTCGGCGTCGGGTCGCGAACCACCAGGGCCGTCGCCACCGGCGAGATCCGGCTGAACGGCGAGGACCTGCTCGCCGCCACCTCCGCCCGGCGCGCCGAACTGCTCGGCACCGGCATCGCCATGGTCCACCAGGATCCGATGACCTCGCTCAACCCGGTCGTCCGGATCGCCGACCAGGTCACCGAGTCGATCACCAACCGGCGCCGCCTGTCCCGGCGCGAACGGCTGCGCACCGCCGCCGAGTTGCTCGCCGCCGTCGACGTCCCCGACCCCGCCCGGCGGGCCCGCGCCCACCCGCACGAGCTCTCCGGCGGCCTGCGCCAGCGCGTCGGCATCGCCGCCGCCCTGGCCGGCGAACCCGCCCTGCTGCTCGCCGACGAACCCACCACCGCCCTCGACGTCACCGTCCAGCGCACCGTCCTCGACCTGCTCGACCAGCACCGGGTCGACCGGGGCCTGGCCACCCTGCTGATCACCCACGACATCGGCCTGCTGTACGGGCGGGCCCGCCGCATCGCCGTCATGTACGGCGGCCGGATCGTCGAGACCGGCCCCACCGAGGCCGTCACCCGGCACCCCCGGCACCCCTACACGGCGGCGCTGCTGCGCTCCGTCCCGCGGGTCACCGGCCCGCTGCGCCGCACCCTGCCCGCCATCCCCGGCTCACCGCCCGACCTCACCCGGCCCATCCCCGGCTGCCCCTTCGCGCCGCGCTGCGAGCGGGCGACGGAGCTGTGCACGACGACCCCGCCGCCCACCCGCACGGCGGCGGACGGGGCGGACGGACACACCGTCGACTGCCACTTCCCGCTCACCGCGGCCGACCCCACCGCTCCCGAGGAACTGGAGTCCGCGGCATGACCACCACCCCCGAAACCGTCGCCCCCGACACCGCCGGCGCCGGACCTGCCGACGCCGGTACGGCCGTCCTGGAGGCCACCGGCCTCGGCGTCGTCCACCGCACCCGCTCCGGCCCGCTGCACGCCGTCAGCGGCGTCGACCTGGCCCTGTATCCGCGCCGCACCCTCGCCCTGGTCGGCGAGTCCGGCTCCGGCAAGAGCAGCATCGCCAAGGCCCTGCTGCGGCTGCCCCCGCCCACCACCGGCACCGTCATCCTCGACGGCACCGACCTCGCCACGCTCTCCCCGCGGGCCCTGCGGGCGGTCCGGCCCCGTCTCCAGATGGTCTTCCAGGACCCGCTCTCCTCCCTCAACCCGCGCCGCCGGGTCCGCGACCTCGTCGCCGAACCCCTCGACGCCCACCCCGACCCGGCCCGCGACCGCGAGGAGATCGTCACCCGGCAGCTGGAGGCCGTCGGACTGCCGCCCGCCCTGTTCGGCGACCGCCGGCCCCACCAGCTCTCCGGCGGACAGGCCCAGCGGGTCGCCATCGCCCGGGCCCTGGCCGCCGGACCGCGCGTCCTGATCGCCGACGAGGCGGTCTCCGCCCTCGACGTCTCGGCCCAGGCCACCGTGCTCAACCTGCTGCGCGACCTCACCGAGGAGCGCGGACTGGCCGGCCTCTTCATCTCCCACGACCTCGGCGTGGTCCGGGCGGTGAGCGACGAGGTGGCCGTGCTCCAGCTCGGCCGCATCTGCGAACGCGGCCCCACCGAGGCCGTCCTCGCCGCCCCGGCCCACCCCTACACCGCCGCCCTGCTCACCGCCGTCCCCGAACCCGGCCGCCCGCTGCGCGACACCGGCCTGCTCCCCACCGACCCGCCCTCCCCCCTCGCCCCGCCCAGCGGCTGCCGCTTCCGCACCCGCTGCCCGCTGGCGGACAGCCGCTGCGCCACCGAGGAGCCCCGCCCGCGGGAGGTGGCGCCCGGCCGCACGGTGGCCTGCCACCGCCCGCTGGTCGGCGCCGCGGAGGCCTGACCGGCCTGGCGTGCGGCCCGACCGGCACCGACACGGGACGGCCCCGGCCGACCCGCCCGCGACGCCGAACGGCCGACGGGTGCGAGCGCGCGGCGACGGCACTCCCCCGGAGGTGTCGCAGCCCGCACGGACGCACCGGCCCCGGTCGGCCGCCCGACAACGGCGGCGCGGCCGAACCCCTGACCGAGGCATGACGCGACCGCCGCCTTCGGCCGTTCCGCGGTCGGGGCCCGGTAGCGTCACCGGTCATGAGGATTCTGGTCACCGGCGGCGCCGGGTTCATCGGTTCGGCGGTCGTCCGGGGCCTCGTGGCGGCGGGCCACGAGGTCCGTGTCCTGGACGCGCTGCTTCCCGCCGTCCATCCCTCGGGGATGCCACCCGAGTTGCCCGCGGCGGTGGACTTCCGGCACGGGGACGTACGGGACCGGGCGACGGTCGAGCGGGCGCTGGCCGGAGTGGACGCGGTCTGCCACCAGGCGGCCATGGTCGGCTTGGGGACGGACCTCGACGACGCGCCCGCCTACGCGGGCTGCAACGATCTGGGAACGGCGGTGCTGCTCGCCGCGATGGCGCACTCGGGCGTGCGCGGCCTCGTCCTCGCCGGGTCCATGGTGGTCTACGGCGAGGGTCGCTACCGCTGCCGGCTGCACGGGGACGTCGCACCCGGTCCACGGCGCCCGGACGAACTGGACGCCGGCCGGTTCGAGCCGCCGTGCCCGCGCTGCGGTGCCGAACTCCAGCCCTGCCTGGTGACGGAGGACGCACCGACGGACCCGCGCAGCGTGTACGCGGCGACGAAGCTCGCCCAGGAGCACCTGGTCTCCGCCTGGACCCGCGCCTGTGCGGGCCGTGCCCTGACCCTGCGCTACCACAACGTCTACGGCCCCGGGATGCCGCGGGACACTCCGTACGCCGGAGTGGCGTCGCTCTTCCGCTCGGCCCTGGCCCGGGGCGAATCGCCCAGGGTGTTCGAGGACGGCGGGCAGCGCCGGGACTTCGTCCACGTGGCGGACGTCGCCGCCGCGAACCTCTCCGCGCTGGCGGCGCTCGGCGACCGCCCGCCGGGCAGTACCCGGGCCTACAACGTGGGCAGCGGCGAGGTCCGTACGGTCGGGGAGATGGCACGGGCGCTGGCCGCCGCCCACGGTGGGCCGACGCCGGTGGTGACCGGCGAGTACCGGCTCGGCGACGTCCGCCACATCACCGCGGACTCGGCCCGGATCCGGACGGAACTCACGTGGCGGGCCCGGGTCTCCTTCGCCGACGGGATGCTGGAGTTCGCCGCCGCGCCGCAGCGGGCGTGAGACCGGCGCGCGGCGTCGGCCGTGCGCGGGTGCCGCCGGATCCCGTCCGCTCCCCCGGACGGGTCGAGCCTCGCCGACGTGGCACCTCCGCAAGGCGCGGTTCGGCCTCGGCGGGCCGGGCTGCGGTTAGCGTGACCGGCGTGACTTCTCCCCTCCATCCCGTCCCCGTCGCCGATGTCGTCCTCCCCTGTCTGGACGAGTCCGCGGCCCTGCCGTGGGTGCTCGGCCGTGTCCCGGACGGCTGGCGCGCGATCGTCGTCGACAACGGTTCGCGCGACGGCTCGGCGGAGTTGGCCCGGTCGCTGGGCGCCACCGTCGTCGAGGAGCCCCGGCGCGGTTTCGGCGCCGCCTGCCACGCCGGTCTGCTCGCCGCGACCGCCGGACTGGTCTGCTTCATGGACTGCGACGGTTCGCTCGATCCGGCCCAACTGCCCCGCGTCGCCGGTCCCGTGGCGGCCGGCACGGCGGACCTCGTGCTCGGCCGCCGCCGTCCCGCGACCGCCGGCGCCTGGCCGGTGCACGCCCGGCTCGCCAACACCGTCCTCGCCCGCCGGCTGCGCGCCCTCACCGGGGCGCCGCTGCACGACCTCGGACCGATGCGGGCCGCCCGGCGGGAGCGGCTGATCGCCCTCGGGCTGGGCGACCGCCGCTCCGGCTATCCGCTCGAAATGGTGCTCGCCGCCTCGGCGGCCGGGATGCGGATCACCGAGACCGACGTCGACTACCTGCCGCGCTCCGGCCGCTCCAAGGTCACCGGGACCGTGCGCGGCACCCGTCAGGCCGTACGCGACATGCGGGCCGTGCTGGCCGCACCGCCGCCCACCCTGCTGGTCATCGCCAAGGCGCCGGTTCCGGGCCGGGTGAAGACACGTCTCACCCCGCCGTGCAGTCCGGGGCAGGCGGCGGCGCTGGCCCGGGCCGCCCTCGTCGACACCCTCGCCGCTCTCGACCGGATGCCGGCCGGCCGGCGGCTGCTCGTCCTCGACGGGGACGCCGGTCCGTGGCTGCCGCCCGGGTGGGACGTCGTCCCGCAGTGCGGCGGCGGGCTCGACGAGCGGCTCGCGGCGGCCTTCGCCCACGCTGCCCGGCAAGCACCGGGATCACCCGCCCTGCTGGTCGGCATGGACACCCCGCAGCTGGACCCGGCCGTCCTCGCCGAGTCGCTCTCCCCGGCCCACCGCGCCGGTGCGGACGCCTGGTACGGCCCGGCGGCCGACGGCGGCTTCTGGGCCCTCGGCCTGGCCCACCCCACCGAACGGCTGGCCCGACGCCTGCTCCGGGGGGTGCCGATGTCCACCTCCCGCACCGGCGCCGCCCTGCTCGACCGCCTCGCGGCCGAGCGCCTGACGGTCCGCCACCTCCCGGTGATGACCGACGTGGACACCATCCAGGACGCCCGCCGCGTCGCGGCCGAAGCGCCGCACACCGGGTTCGCCGTGCGCCTGCGCACGATCGACACCGCCCCGGAGTTCGCCGGATGACCGCCCCGGCCGCCGCCTGGATCGACGACCCGTTCGCCGAGGCCGTGCGCGCCGGACGCGGCCCCCTGTGGCTGCGTCAGGAGGACGGCTCGCGCATCGCACTCGACGTCGAACGGTGGTGCGCCCCCGCCGCCGGAGGCGACCACAGCCTGCTGCGGCGCTGCGTGGGCCTGGCCGCCCCGGTGGTGGACCTGGGCTGCGGACCCGGCCGGCTCGTGGCCGCCCTGCTGGCCCTCGGCGTCCCGGCCCTGGGAGTCGACGTCACCGGGGCGGCGGTGGAACGGACCCGCCACCTCGGAGGCCCCGCCCTGTGCCGGTCCGTGTTCGACCGGCTGCCCGCCGAGGGCCGCTGGGGCGGTGCGCTGCTCGCGGACGGCAACCTCGGCATCGGCGGCGACCCGGCCGTGCTGCTGCGCCGCGGCGCCGAACTCCTGGCACCGGACGGCGTCCTGCTGGTCGAGGTCGAGCCGTGGGAGCTCGACGAACGGATCACCGTACGGGTCGAGGGTTCCGACGGCCGCCTCGGTCCGGCGTTCGCCTGGGCCCGGTGCGGCGCCGGGGCGGTCACCCGGCGGGCCCGCCGGGCCGGGCTCGTCGAGACCGAACGCTGGACCTCCCACGGACGGCGCTTCCTCGCCCTCCGCAAGTCCTCCGCCGGCACACTCGTGTGACGGGGCGCTTCGACCCGCCCCCTCCGGGTCGGCGGTGCGCCACGCGCCTCGGAGCGTCGGCGGCCGGTCAGGCCTTCGTCGTCCCCGGCGCCGGGCCGCGCGCCGGCCGCGGCGGTACGGCGCGGGACAGCCCACGGGCCGTCGGCACCGCGAGCACACAGGCCAGCGCGACCGCGTACGAGGACCGTTGGGCGTCCGCCCCGCCGACGAGGTAGAGCGCCTGTCCGGCCGCCGGAACGGCCAGCCACTCCCACCGCCCGTCGAGCGCGACCAGGGCCACCACCAGCAGGCCGTACCAGGGGTAGCTCGGCGCGACGACCAGCAGCGCCGTTCCGGTCACCAGCAGGGCGCCGCGCCACGGACGGCCGGGATCGCCGCGCAGCAGCACCCACAGCGCCACCACCGCCAGCACCAGCACCGCCGCCCACGGGGCCCACCGGTCGGCGACGACGATCCGCAGGAGGCCGAACCGGTCGAGGTGCCCCTGCTCGTACCCCTCCTCGCGCAGGTATCCGGGCAGGTACCCCAGCACACCGGGCCCGGAGGCGACGAGGTAGGGCAGATAGACCGCCACGAACGTCCCGAGGGCCACTGCGAGCAGCAGCACGTCGGACCTGGTCGGACGCCGGGCCAGCAGCCCGGAGAGCGCTCCGGGCAGGGCGAGCGCCGGCAGCAGCTTGGTCGCGACCGCCGCGCCGAGCAGGGCGCCGCCGGCACCGGCCCGGCGACGGGCGGAGAAGCCCAGTCCGGCCACCATCAGGAGCGCACCGAGGGTGTCGGCGTGCGCGTCGTTGACCGCCCACACCGTCACTCCGGGGCACCAGCCCCACAGCGCGGCGCGTCGGCCGCCCCGCCGTGCCGCCAGCAGTGCGCCGGTGGTGGCCACGGCCAGCACGGCCCCTGCGGCCTGCATACCGCGGACGCCGCCGCCGAACGGGTGCACGGCGAGGAACCACGCCTCCGCGACCGGCGGGTAGATGGTGTGCACGGCGGGCCGGTTGATCCGGGTGCAGTCGCCGTCCGCGGTCCGCCGCTCGTCCCACCCCGCGCAGCCGTCACCCGCCGGGAACAGGCCCGGATCGCGCAACCGGGCCAGCGCCGGGTCGTCCGGGGTGCGCGCGTAGGGCGAGGTGCCGGCCGCCTGGACGCGGCCGTCCCACACGTACCGGTAGGCGTCGTCGCTGGTGCGCGGTGGCGCCAACAGCCCCACGGCGGCGACGGCGACGCTCCCGGCCAGGACGAGCGGCACCACGTGACGGTCGCCCACCCCGCGGAGCAGGACGAGCGCGAGGGTGAACAGCGCCGCGTCGAGGGCGTACCAGCCGTACAGCGGCGCCCGGTCGGCGAGCGTCCCGCCGCCGGTCACGGTCAGTGCCAGGGCCGCCGTCAGCGCGGCGAGGGCGAGGACACAGGGCAGGAGGCGTCGGGTGAGCACGCGCCCACCCTGCCACCGCGGTGGCCCGTCACCGAGGACCGGCGGCGCCGCCGTTCGCGGTCCGGTCAGGCTCCGGGGACGCCCGGAAGGCCGGTGGTGAGACCGTCCAGGGCGTGCGAGCAGACGCAGTCCCGGTCGACGGGCAGCAGCTCGATCGCCTTGAACAGCACCGTGCGCAGCCGGTCGACGTTGCCCGCGAAGACCTTCAGCACCTCGGCCTGGGTGACGCCCTCGCCTGCCACGACTCCGGCGTCGTGGTCGGTGACGAGCGCCAACGTGCTGTAGCAGAGGCCTAGTTCACGCGCCAGCGCGGCCTCCGGGTGCCCGGTCATGCCGACCACCGACCAGCCGTTCGCGGAGAACCAGCGGGACTCGGCGCGGGTCGAGAAGCGCGGCCCCTCGATCACCACCAGGGTGCCGCCGTCCACCGGCCCCCAGGCCGCCGCGGCGGCGGCGTCCAGGGCCGCCCGCCGCCCCGCCGGGCAGTACGGGTCGGCCATCGGCACGTGCACCACCTCGGGGACGGAGCCGTCCGGCAGCGGCCGCCCGTCGTAGAAGGTCTGCACCCGGCCCGAGGTCCGGTCCACGAACTGGTCCGGCACCAGCAGCGTGCCGGGCCCGTACTCCGGCCGCAGCCCGCCCACCGCGCACGGTCCGAACACCTGCCGCACCCCCAGGGCGTGCAGCGCCCAGAGGTTGGCCCGGTAGTCGATCCGGTGCGGCGGCAGCGTGTGCCCGCGCCCGTGCCGGGGCAGGAAGGCGACCCGGCGACCGGCCACCTCGCCCAGGAACAGCGCGTCGCTCGGCGGCCCGTACGGCGTGTCGACCCGCACCTCGGTCACCTCGTCCAGCAGCGCGTACAAGCCCGAGCCGCCGATCACACCGACCTCGGCCCGCGGCGCGTCCCCACGTGGCGTCATGTGTTCCACCTCTCTCTCGGCGAGACCGTTCCGGCCACTGCGGGAACCAGCGGGCCTCGGGTCTCGACATCCGTTCTTACGGTTCACGAACCCCGCACCACCGGTACGGGCCGGCCCGCCGCTCACCCGGGCGCGGACCGTCGGGATCGGCCGACGCGGCGGAGCTTGAGCGCGAGGGCGACGGCCGCCGCGCCGAACAGGACTCCGCTGACGGCGAGCCACCGGCCGAGGTAGACCTCCTCCGACAGCCCGGTGGCCCCCGGGTACGGCTCGGACAGGTTCAGGACGAGGGGGAACCAGACGAGCAGCAGGAGGCCGGACAGGACGACCGGTACCCGCAGGTAGTTGATCCACTCGACGGTCGGAGCCCGCTCGTGGCGGTGGCGCAGGACGGACCGGGCGGAGAGGTCGGCGAGCGAGTAGAGCGGCAGCAGGACCAGGTCGTGGACGAGGGCCCCGCCGACGAACCAGACCACCACCGCGAGGGCCCGGTCGGACACCAGCCGCTCGGCGGCGTAACCGGTGAGCGCGAACGAGGCGAGCAGCACGAGCAGGTGCATCGGCCCTGCGCCGTACCAGCGGGTGAGGCGGGCGGGTCGGGCCACGGTCACGCCCTGAAGGTGAGTCGGCCGACCCACTTGGTGTTGTTCACACCGGGGTTGGCGGGGACGATGATCCGGGCCGGGAAGCCGTGGTCGAGCGACAGGTCGACTCCGTTGACGTGCAGGGCCAGGAGGGACCGGGGGTCGCGGATCTGGTTGCCCCGCAGCAGCACCGAGGTGAAGGGGCCGGGTGGCTGGACCGACTCCACCAGCACCTCGGCCGCACCGGGCAGGCCGGCCAGGGCCGCCAGGTCGGCCAGCCGCAGTCCGCTCCACAGCTGGTCCTCGGTGGACCAGCCCTCCACGCAGGCGATCGGCAGCCGGGCCGACCGCTGCGGCATGGCCAGCAGCTGCTCGCGGGTGAGGACCAACGGCTGCGCGGCGCCGTGCAGTTCGAGGCGCCATTCGGGCCCGACGAGCTGCGGGGTGATCCCGACGGCGGCGGCGGTCTTGTTGATCTGGAAGCCGTTCGGGCCCTGCTCGGGGGCCCGGTTGTGCGGCGCCAGGAGCGCGGTCGCGCGGAGGCTGCCGCCCAGGCTCTGCCCGGCCGTCACCGCGAACAGGACGAGCGAGCCGCCTCCCACCAGGGCGAGCGCACCGCGCCGGGAGGTCGTCGGCACGGCCGGCGAGGCCGCCACCAGGCCCCCGCCGTCGGAGGGCTCCGGCCCGGTCGCCGCGAGCCCGGTCCGCAGCTCCGCCAGCAGCGGACGCGACCGCAGGGCACGGCTCGCGCTGCCCAGCTTGAGGACCACGTGGACGGCGAAGGCCGCGATGAACACCCACGCACCGTAGAAGTGCAGCGGGTAGAAGGATCCCGGAAAGACGTAGTGCAGCTGGATGTTGAGGATCCCGGTCACGAACTCGAACACGGCGCCGCCGACGAGCATCAGCAGCGACAGCCGCTCCAGCGCGTTCGCGGCGCTGCGGACGGGCGGCCAGGTGAAGAGCTTCGGGATCACCGACCACAGCTTGGCCAGCAGCACCGGAACCAGCACGACGCCGAGCGTCACGTGCACGCCTTGGGTGAGCCGGTACAGCCAGGACGGATCGGTGGGCCAGTCGAAGAGGTAGAAGCCCAGCAGCCCCTTCTCCGGCGTCTGGTCGTTGAGCCGGCCGAGGCCGGGGTTGTACGCGGCGTAGGACAGCGCCCCGGTCACGAACAGCACCGGGATCCCGGCGAGCAGCACGAACCCGAACACGGAGGTGAGCCACGGCCCGCGGATCGGGCTGCGCCAGAACCCCCGGCGGAACGGGCCGGGTGGAGGGGGCATCCGACCGGCCCGGGCGGCGAGGGCCGCGCCGGCCGAGGCGAGGGACCGGCCGACGGTTCGGGCCGCCCCGCGCAGCCTCCTGGCACCGCGCCCGGGCAGATCCCGCACCCTTGTGCCGCCCCGGCCCCGCGCGGGGTCCTCCCCGGGCGGTCCGCCCCCCTGTCGGGCCCCGACCACCCGTCACCTCCAGCTCCGGAACCGTCCGTGAACGGGCGGGCTCACCGGCCTCCCGTTGTGAGGAGAGACGGCGACCGCGCCCGGCCTGGGCCGCCGGAACGAGAGCCGCACCGTCGGAACCCCGCCGGACAGCAAACCAGCAGCGCACGGACTTCACCGCAAGGCCGGACACGCGGGGCGGCAACATCACCCGGGCGGAGGTATCCCGTCCCTGCCGCGGTCCCGGGTACCGAGCCGGCGGGGGCGGCCGGGGTCAGGCCTCGTCGGTGGTGGAGATGGCCAGCAGCTTCGTCACCGAGCCGTCGTCGCCGACGACGTCGCGCAGGTGCCGGAAGCCGAGCCGGTGGCTCATCGTCAGGCTCGGGGTGTTCTCGGCGCCGACCATGCCGTAGACCTCCTTGAGGCCCAGCTCGTCACCGGCGTAGCGGATCAGGCCGCGCACCGCCTCGGCGCCCAGGCCGCGGCCCCAGAACTCCGGGGCGAGCGCGGTGACCAGCTCGTGGCCGTCGACGTTCCCGGTGCGCTTGACCTCGGCGTGGCCCGCGTACGCCCCGTCCAGCCAGAGGCCCCAGATGTCGAAGAGGTTCTGCGGGTAGACGTCGGTCAGGATCGCGCGGAACAGCGTGCGGATGTCCGGCTCGGGCACGAGGTCCTGGCCCATCCAGCGGCACACGTCCGCGTTGCGCAGCAGGGAGACGAAGGCGTCCTCGTCCTCGGGCCGGTAGGGGATGAAGTCCAGGTGCTCGGTGCGCAGCGGAGGGGTCATGGTGCTCTCCTCGGGTCGTGGTGGTGCGGCGGCTCGGTGGTGCGGTCGTTCAGCGGTGAAGTGGTGGAGTGGTCGAGTGGCGCGGTGGTGGGGTGGCGCGGTGGCCGGGACGGGGCCGGTCGGCGCGGCGCGACCGGCGGCCCCGTCCGTGCGGCCGGTCAGGCTCCGGCGTTCTCCATGCGATCGCGCAGGCTCTTCGGGCGCATGTCGGTCCACACCTCGTCGACGTAGGCGGTGCACTCGGCCTCGGTGCCCTCGGTGCCGACGGGCTGCCAGCCGGCCGGGACGTCGAGGTCGGCGGGCCAGAGGGAGTACTGCTCCTCGTCGTTGCGCAGCACCTGGTAGCGGGTGTTCTCGTCCATGTCGGGCTCCTCTGTCGTCGGACGAACGGGTGTCGGTGGTGGTGTGCGGTCAGTGGCTTTCCCGGGCGTGCCGGGCGATCTGCCGCAGGGCGGCGGCGAAGTCCTCGGCCGCCCGGCGGACGGCCCCGGTGTCGTGCACGGCGGGCCGGTGGTGCCAGGTGAAGGCGAGGCGGCCGTGCTGGGCCGCGCCGACCACCTCCAGCGGGTGGGAGCCGCCGTCCCGGGGGTCGTGGTCCTGGCCGAAGGAGCCGAGTTCGGCGCGGACCAGGCCGTCGCCGGCGGTCTCGGGCCGGGCGTCCCACTGGCCGAGGTAGTTGAAGACGACCTGGCCGTGCCCGCCGGCGGCGAGGCGCTCGCGGACCTCGGGGGTGCCGAAGGTGCGCAGGGCGCCGAAGCCCAGGCCGTTGCCGGGCACCGCGCGCAGCTGCCGGCGCACGGACTTCACCAGGGCGCGCCAGTCGCGGTCCGGATCGGGCCGGTCGGGGTCGGGGACGTGGAAGGCGACGGGGTGGACGGTGGTGAACCAGCCGACCGTGCGGGACAGGTCGACGCCCTCCAGCAGGTCCTCCCGGCCGTGTCCCTCCAGGTCCAGGGCGATCCGCTGCTGTCCGCTCCAGCGGGCCAGGGCGAGGGCGAGCGCGGCGAGCAGCACGTCGTTGACCCGGGTGCGGTAGGCGGCGGGGGCGGCGCGCAGCAGTGACTCGGTGTCCGCCTCGTCGAGTTCGACGGTGACCGCGACGCTCTCGGCGCCGTCGCTCGCGACATCGTCGTCGGCGGTGTCGTCACTCGCGGCGCCGCCCGGGTCGGCCGGGCCGCCGGGCAGGGCCGTCCGGGCGCTCACCGCCTCCTCCCAGTACGGGAGTTCGTGGTCCAGGCCGCCGTCGGCGACGTGGCCGGCGAGCCGGTGCGCCCAGTCCCGGAAGGAGGTGCCGCGCTCCCCCAGGGTGATCGCCCCGCCGCGGACGGCCTGCCGGTGGGCGCTCTCCAGGTCGTCGCGCAGCACCCGCCAGGAGACGGCGTCGACGACCAGGTGGTGGGCGACCAGGAGCAGCAGGGCGGGGTGCTCCGGGTGGCCGGTGAACAGGGCGGCGCGCAGCAGCGGGCCGTGGGCCAGGTCGAAGCCGGCGTGGAGTTCGTCGGCGGCCTTGGCCATGGCCGCGTCGGCGGCCTCGGCGCTCTGCCCGGTCAGGTCGTAGCGGATCAGGAGGTCCTCGGCGGGGGCGGGCGGCGGGTTGAACTGGTGCCAGCCGGCCTCGTCGCGGGTGAAGCGCATGCGCAGCGCGTCGTGGTGTTCCAGCAGGGCGTCGAGGGCGGCGCGCAGTGCCGTCGGGTCGGGGTCGGCGCCGAGTTCGAGCAGGGTGGACTGGTTGAAGTGGTGGTGGGCGGCGCGCGGGGTGGTCAGGAACCACTCCTGGATGGGGGTGAGCGGCAGGCCGCCGGTCACCGGGCCGTCGTCCGCGCGTTCGGTGGCGGTGCGCACGACGGTGGCGAGTTCGGCCACGGTCTGGTGGCTGAACAGGTCCCGGGTGGCCAGGTGGAGGCCGTCGCGGCGCAGCCGGGACACCACCTGCATGCTGAGGATGGAGTCGCCGCCGAGCAGGAAGAAGTTGTCGTCGGCGCCGACCTCGTCGAGGCCGAGGACGTCGGCCCAGATCCGGGCGATCCGGCGTTCGAGGTCGGTCTCCGGCGCCCGGCCCGGGCCGGCGGTGGCGTGGGCGGGCCCGGGGTCGGGCAGGGCCCGGCGGTCGAGTTTGCCGTTGGGGGTGAGCGGCAGGGCGGCCAGCGGGACGAAGGCCGCGGGGACCAGGTGGGGAGGCAGGGTTTCGGCCAGGTGGAGCCGGAGTTCGAGGGCTGGCGCGCCCGCGGTGGCGTCGGTCGGGACGACGTAGCCGACGAGCCGTCCGCCGCCGGGGCCGTCGGCGCGGACGGTGACGACGGCGTCGCGCACCAGGGGGCTGCGGCGCAGGGCGCTCTCGATCTCCCCGGGTTCGATGCGGAAGCCGCGCAGCTTGATCTGTTCGTCGGCGCGGCCGGCGAACCGGAGTTGGCCGTCGGCGTCGCGGCGGGCGAGGTCCCCGGTGCGGTACATCCGGTCGCCGGGGGCGCCGTACGGGTCGGGCAGGAAGCGCTGGGCGGTGAGGCCGGGGCGGCCGAGGTAGCCGCGGGCGAGGCCGGGGCCGGCCAGGTGGAGCTCCCCGGTGACGCCGGGCGGCACCGGCCGCAGGGCGGTGTCCAGGACGTACGCGCGGGTGGCGCCGCTGGGCCGGCCGATCGCGGGGGTGCCGGGGCCGGGGGTGAGCGGGCCGGTCCAGCTGGCGACGACGGTGGCCTCGGTCGGACCGTAGGAGTTGATCATCCGTCGGCCGGGCGCCCAGCGGTCGACCAGTTCGGCCGGGCAGGCCTCGGCCCCGACCACCAGGGTGCGCAGGTCGGGCAGGGCGGCGGCGGTCGCGGGTTCCACGGTGGCCAGGGCCGCCGGGGGGATCAGGGTGTGGCTGATCCGGCGGGCGGCGAGGACCTCGGCGAGCCGTTCGCCGACCAGCGGTCCTTCCTCGCCGGTGACCAGGGCGGCCCCGGAGAGCAGGGAGATGCACAGTTCCAGCACGGAGGCGTCGAAGCTGGGCGAGGCGAACTGGAGCACCCGGTCGCCGGGGCCGACGGCGTACTGCTCGGCGGCGGCGGCCGCGAAGACGGCGAGGCCGGCGTGGGTCACCAGGACGCCCTTGGGGGTGCCGGTGGAGCCGGAGGTGTAGATGACGTAGGCCGGGTGGGCGGGGGTGAGGGCGGTGGTGCGGTCGGCGTCGGTGGGTGCGGTGTCCGGGCCTTCGGCGGTCCAGACCCCGTCCGGGTCGTCGAGCACCAGGTGGGCGGCGGCGTCGCGGATCATGAACGCGCGCCGGGGCGCCGGGTAGTCCGGGTCGACCGGGAGGAAGGCGCCGCCGGCCTTGGCGACGGCGAGCTGGGCGACCACCATGGCCGCCGAGCGGGGCAGTGCGAGGGCGACCAGCCGCTCGGGCCCGACGCCGCGCCGGATGAGGTGGTGGGCCAGCCGGTTGGCGGCCCGGTCCAGTTCGGCGTAGCCGAGTTCGCGCTCGCCGTCGAGCAGGGCGGGTGCGTCGGGGGTGGCGGCGGCCCGGCGCTCGAACAGCTCGGGCAGGGTGGCTTCGGGCACCGGGCGGAAGGTGCCGCCGGTCTCGGCGGGCGGCGTGTCCGGTCCGGCCAGCGGCAGCGCGCCGACGGCGCGGGCCGGGTCCTGGGCGACGGCGGTCAGCAGGGTGGCGAGCTGGCCGGCCATCCGCTCGACGGTGGCCGGGTCGAACAGGTCGGTGTTGTAGGTGAGCAGGCCGTGCAGCGCGCCGCTCCCGGTCTCGACGAACTCCAGCACCAGTTCGAAGGCCGTCCGTACGGCGTCGGGCTCGATGCCGGTCACGTCGAGGCCCGGCAGGTCGGGTTCGGCGGACGGCGCGTTCTGGAGCACCACGTGGACCTGGAAGAGCGGGCTGCGGCTGGTGTCGCGCACCGGCTGGACCTCGTCGACCACCTTCTCGAAGGGCACGTCCTGGTGGGCGAAGGCGTCCAGGACGGTCTGCCGCACCTCGCCGAGGAGGGCGTCGAAGGACTGGCCGGGTTCCACCCGGGAGCGCAGCACCAGGGTGTTGACGAAGAATCCGACCAGCTGCTGGATCTCGGGCCGGTGCCGGCCGGAGGTGATGGTGCCGACGGTGATGTCGGTGTCCCCGCAGAGCCGGGCCAGGTAGGCCTGGGACGCGGCGACCAGGGTGGTGAACAGGGTGGCGCCGCGCTCCCGGCCGACCTCGGCCATCCGGCGGGCGGTGTCGGCGGGCAGCTCCAGGCGGACGGTGGCGGCGTTGGCGGCGTTGGCGGTGCGCACCGCGGGCCGGGGCCGGTCGGTGGGCAGCCGCGGCGGTACCACGCCGGTCAGTTGGCGCTTCCAGTAGGCGAGCTGTTCCCCGCTGGGGGCCCCTTCGGTGCGCTGCCAGTGGGCGTAGTCGGCGTACTGCACCGGCAGTGGCGCCAACTCGGCTTCCGTGGAGTCGAGTTCGGCACGGTAGAGGTGGGCGAGGTCGGTGAGCAGCACGCCGGTGGACCAGCCGTCGGTGACCATGTGGTGCAGGGTCAGCGCCAGCACGTGTTCGTGGTCGGCCAGCCGGGCCAGGGTGGCGCGCAGCAGGGGTCCGCGGCGCAGGTCGAAGGGGCGGGCGCGTTCGGCGGCGAGCAGGTCGCGCAGGGCCTGCGGCCGTTCGTCGGCGGGCCGGCCGGAGAGGTCGTGCAGCGGCAGCGGGACGACGTGCGGCGGGTTGACCAGTTGGACGCCGTGGCCGTCGACGCTGTCGAAGGTGGTGCGCAGCGACTCGTGCCGGGCCGTCAGGGCGTCCAGGGCCGCGCCGAGGGCGCCGGGGTCGAGGGTGCCGCGCAGCCGCAGCGCGAGCGCGACGTTCTCGGCGACGCCGGGGGTGAACTCCTCCAGGAACCAGAGGCGTTGCTGGGCGTGGGACATCGGGGCCGCGCCCGTGCGGGGCACCGGGACGACGGGCGGGCGGGCCGGGGTGCCGGACGCCTCGGTGAGCAGCCGGGCCAGGCCGGCCGGGGTGGGGTGGTCGAAGACCGCGCGGGGGCCGAGGTCGGCGCCGAAGGCCTCGGCGAGGCGGGCGGCGAGCCGGATGCTGAGGATGGAGTCGCCGCCCAGTGCGAAGAAGTCCTCGTCCGTGCCGGGCGGGCGGATGCCGAGGACCTCGGCGAAGACCTCGGCGGTGCGGTGTTCGGCGGCGGTGCGCGGTTCGACGCGGGCGCGGCGCCCGTGGCCGGGCCGCTCCTCGGGCGCCGGGAGGGCGGCGCGGTCGACCTTGCCGTTGCGGCTCAGCGGGAGGGCGGGGAGCGGGACGACGGCGGCCGGGACGAGGTAGTCGGGCAGGGTGCGGGCGGCGAAGGCCCGCAGTTCCTCGGGGTCGACGGCGCCTACCGGGTAGGCGACCAGCCGGCGGGCGCCGGGCCGGTCCTCCCGGACGACCACGGCGACGTCGGTGACCTTCGGGTGGGCGGCGAGGGCGGCCTCCACCTCGCCGGGCTCGACCCGGAAGCCGCGGATCTTCACCTGGTCGTCGGCGCGGCCGAGGAACTCGACGGTGCCGTCGGGGCGGCGCCGGGCGAGGTCCCCGGTGCGGTACATCCGGGCGCCGGGCGGGCCGGAGGGGTCGGCGAGGAAACGGGCGGCGGTGGCGCCGGGGCGGCCGAGGTAGCCGCGGGCCAGGCCCTCGCCGGCCAGGTAGAGCTCGCCCGCGCAGCCCGGCGGGACGGGCCGCAGCCGGCCGTCCAGGACGTGCACCCGCCGGTCGTCCAGCGGGCGGCCGATCGGGACGGTGTCGGGTACGGCCGCGGCGTCCGGGAGGGCGTGGGCGGTGGCGAAGGTGGTGGTCTCGGTGGGGCCGTAGCCGTCCGTGACGGTCAGTCCGGGGCAGGCCGCCAGGACGCGGCGCACGGCGGCGGCGGGCACCACGTCGCCGCCGGTCCACAGGGCCCGCAGGCCGGTGAAGCAGTCCGGCGCGTCCTGGGCGAGCAGCCGGAACAGTCCGGCGGTGAGCCACAGCGCCGTCGGTCCGTCCGGTCCGGCGAGGCGGCGCAGCAGTGCGGCGTCCACCGGGCCGGCGGGGGCGACGAGCACGCAGCCGCCGTTCAGCAGCGGCGCCCACACCTCGAAGGTGGCGGCGTCGAAGGCGACCGGCGAGTGCAGCAGCACCCGGGCGCAGCTGCCGTCGGTGAAGCGGCTGTCGGTGGCGAGCGAGGCCACGTCGCGGTGCCGGACGGCGACGGCCTTGGGTTCGCCGGTGGAGCCGGAGGTGTACATCACGTACGCCAGCCGGTCGGGGTCGGCGGGCGGAAGGTGCGGGGCGGCCTCACCGGTCCGTGCGGCGGCGACCTGTTCGGCGGTCAGCCGGTGGGCGGCGCCGGCCCGGTCGAGCAGGGCGCGGCGGCGCTCCTCGGGGGCGCGAAGGTCGACGGGCAGGTAGGCGCCGCCCGCCTTGAGGACGGCCAGTTGGGCGACGACGAGTTCGGTGCCGCGGTCCAGTGCCAGCGCCACCCGGTCCTCGGGGGCCAGGCCGTCGGCGAGCAGCCGGGCGGCCAGCCGGTCGGACCAGTCGTCGAGCCCGCGGTACGTCAGTTCCCGCTCGCCGTCGCGCACGGCGGGGGCGTCGGGGGTGCGGCGGGCCTGCTCGGCGAAGATCCCCAGCGGGCTGCGCGGCACCGGCGGGCGGGCGGTGGCGTGCCAGGCGGCCAGCAGTTCGCGGTCGGCCGCGGTGAGCGGGTCCAGCGCGGCGAGGTCGCCGTCCAGGCCGTCGGCGAGGGCGGTCAGCAGCAGGGCGAGGCGGTCGGCGGCGTCCCGGACGGTGCCGTCGTCGAACAGGGCGGGGTCGTAGGCCAGGTCGAAGGCGAGCTGCCCGCTGAGGTGGGCGCGCAGGCACCAGGGGAAGGTGGTGGCGTCGTCGGCGCGCACCTCGACCACCCGCACGCCGGTGCGGTCCGCGGCCGACTCGTCGACGGGGTAGTTCTCGAACACCAGCATGCTGTCGAACAGCGGTTCCCCGGCGGGCAGTTCGCTCAGCGCCTGGATCCGGGGCAGCGCCAGGTGGTCGTGGCGGCGGCCGTCGCTCTGCCGGTCCTGGAGGTCCCGCAGCCAGGGCAGCACGCCGCCGGTCACGGGCGGGCGGACCCGGGCCGGCACGGTGTTGATGAACAGGCCGATCATCGTCTCGACGCCGGGCAGTTCGGCCGGCCGCCCGGAGACGGTGGTGCCGAAGACGACGTCCGCGGTGCCGCCGTAGCGGGCCAGCAGCAGCGCCCAGGCCCCCTCGACCACGGTGTTGACGGTCAGTCCGGCGGCGGCGGCGTTCTCCCGCAGCCGGGCGGAGAGCGCCTCGTCGAGGGCGCGGTGGACGGCGGCGGTGGCCCGGGCCCGGTGCGCTCCGGCGGGCCGGCGGTCGTAGGGCAGCGCGGTCCGTTCGGTGAACCCGGCCAGGGCGCCGCTCCAGTGCTCCTCGGCGGCCTGTTCGTCCTGCTCGCGCAGCCAGGCCAGGAAGTCCGCGAACGGGCGCCGGACCGGGCGGGGCGCCTGCGGTCCACCGGTGAGCGCGGCGTACTCCTCGCACACCTCGGTGAGCAGCTGTCCGGTGCTCCAGCCGTCCAGGATCACGTGGTGGGTGGACCAGAGCAGCAGCACCTCCTCGCCGGGCAGCGCGGCCAGGGCCAGCCGGCTGAGCGGCGCGGTGCCCAGGTCCAGCCCGGCGGCCCGCTCCTCGGCGAGCAGCCGTTCGGTCCCCTGGGCGCGCTGTTCGGCCGTCAGCGCGCGCCAGTCCAGGTGGCGGACGGGCAGGGCGGCTCGGCGCGCGACCAGTTGGACGGGGTGCGGCAGGCCGCGCCAGTGCATGGAGGTGCGCAGCGCCGGGGTGCGGTCGGCGACCTGCTGCCAGGCCGCGGCGAAGGCCGCCGGGTCGGCGACGCCGGCCAGCCGTACGGCGATCCGGTCCACGTAGGCGCCGTCCTCGTCGACCAGGCCGTGGAAGAGCATGCCGGACTGCAGGGGGGTGAGCGGCAGCACGTCCTCGGTGTCGCGGCCGTCGCCGACCAGGGTGTCCAGCCGCTCCTGGTCGAGGCCGGCCAGCGGGAAGTCGGACGGGGTGCGGCCGCCGGCGCCGGGGCTCGCGCAGTGCTCGGCCAGCTCGCGCAGCGCCTGGAGGGTCTGCTCGGCGAGGGCGCGGACGGTGGCCTCGTCGTAGCGGGCCGCGGGGTAGGTCCAGCCCAGTTCGAGCCGGCCGTCCTGGACCGCCCCGATGACGTCCAGCAGGTGGGGGCGGGGCTCGTCGGGGTCGGTGTCCCGTCCGGCCGGGGGCAGCGAGCCGCGCAGCAGCCCGTCGGCGGCGGCGCTGCGGCTGTCCCACTGGCCGTGGTAGTTGAAGCCGATCAGCGGCGCGGCCGCGTCGGCCGGCAGGGCGGACGGGTGCAGGTGGCGCAGGGCGCCGTGGCTGAGTCCGCGCAGCGGGACGGCGCGCAGCTGCTCCTTGACCGAGCGCAGGGTGTCGTGCCAGCCGGCCCCGGGGTCGACGTGCAGGGCGAGCGGGAACTCGGCGGTGAACCAGCCGACCGTCCGGGAGAGGTCCTGGTCGGCGAAGAGGTCCTCGCGGCCGTGGCCCTCCACCCCGATCAGCACCGAGTCGCGGCCGCACCAGCGGGCCAGGGTGCGGCCCAGCGCGCTGAGCAGGACGTCGTTGACCTGGGTGCGGTAGACCTCCGGGACGTGCCGCAGCAGCGCCTCGGTGGTCCGCTCGTCCAGGGTGACGGTGACGGTGGCGGCGGTGCCGTGGGTGTTGGGGCCGGGCCGCCCCTCGGGCAGCCCGGCCGGGGCCTCGCCGGTGCGGGTCCAGTACGCGCTGTCGCCGTCCAGGGCGCCGGAGCGGGTGTGCCGCTCCAGCCGGGCGGCCCAGCGGGTGCAGGAGGTGCCCGGCTCGGGCAGCCGGACGGGTGCGCCGGTGCGGGCGGCGCGGTAGGCCGCTTCGAGGTCGGCGAGCAGGATGCGCCAGGAGACGCCGTCGACGGCCAGGTGGTGGATCGTCAGGACGAGCTGGCCGGCCCGGTCGGCGCCGTCGTCGAAGAACAGGGCGCGCAGCATCCGGCCCTCGACCGGGTCGAGGGAGCGCTGCGCCTCGTCGGCGGCGCGCTGCACCTGCGCTTCCGCCGTGGCCGGGTGGTGGGTGAAGACGCCGTCCGGTGCCTGCTCCAGGACCTCCTGGTGCCAGCCGGTTCCGCCCCGGCGGAAGCGGGTGCGCAGCGCCGGGTGGTGCTCCGCCAGGGCGAGCACCGCGGTCCGCAGGGCGGCCGGGTCGGTGCCCGGGGCCAGGGCCAGCCGCTGGGTCATGGTGAAGCGCAGCGCCTCGCCCTCCCGGCGGCCGTCGAGGTACCAGTGCTGGATCGGGGTGAGCGGCGCCTCGGCGGGCTCGGCCTCGTCCGCCTCCGCCCGTACCGACGACTCACCGGCGCACAGGGCGAGTTCGGCGACGTTCTGGTAGCGGAAGACGTCCTTGGTGGTGAGGGCGAGGCCGGCGGCGCGGGCCCGGGAGACGATCTGGATGCTGAGGATGGAGTCGCCGCCGAGGGCGAAGAAGTTGTCCCGGGCGCCGACCCGTTCCACGCCCAGCACCTCGGCCCAGATCGCGGCGAGCCGCTGCTCGGTGCCGGGGCGCGGGGCGACGTACGGGGTGGTGCGGTCCGGCTGGGCGGGCGGGGCGGGCAGGGCCCGCCGGTCGGTCTTGCCGCTGACGGTGCGCGGGACGCGGGCCAGCGGGACGAACGCGGTGGGCACCAGGTGGTCGGGCAGGGTGCGGCGCAGCCAGGCCCGCAGTTCCTCGGCGGGCGGCACCCGGTCGCCGGCCGGCACCGGGTAGCCGACCAGCAGGGTCCGGCCGCCCTGTTCGCGGGCGGCGACGGCGCAGTCCGCGAGGTCGGGGTGGGTCAGCAGGGCGGCCTCCACCTCGCCGGGCTCGATCCGGAAGCCGCGGATCTTGACCTGCTCGTCGGCCCGGCCGAGGAACTCCAGCTGTCCTTCGGCGTCCCAGCGGGCCAGGTCGCCGGTGCGGTACATCCGGGTGCCGGGGGCGCCGAACGGGTCGGCGAGGAAGCGGCCGGCGGTCAGCCCGGGCCGGTTCAGGTAGCCGCGGGCGACCTGTTCCCCGGCCAGGTACAGCTCCCCGGGCATCCCCGGCGGCACCGGGCGCAGCGCGCCGTCGAGCACGTGGGCGGTGACGCCGCGGCCCGGCCGGCCGATCACCGGGCGCCCGGGGTGGTCCGCGCAGCGGGCGTAGGCGGCGTCGACGGTGCACTCGGTGGGCCCGTACAGGTTGTAGGTGCTGATGCCGTACTCGGCCTGGGCCGCGCACAGGTCCCGCCAGGTGGCGGCGGGGATCGCCTCGCCGCCGAGCTGCAGCAGCCGGGGGTGGTGGGGGGCGGGGGCGAACAGTCCGGCGGTGGTGAGTTCGCGCAGCAGGGAGGGGGTGACGTTGACGACGTCGAGCCGCTGGTCGACGATCCGGGCGAGGAAGGCCTGCGGGTCCAGCCGGACGTCCTCGTCGATCAGGTGGAGTTCCTGGCCGGAGACCAGCAGCAGCGGGCCCTCCCAGCTGGTGTCGAAGGAGAGGGAGGCGCTGAGGGCGACCTTCAGCCGGCTGCCGTCGGCGGTGTGCGGGGCGAGCATCCCCTCCCGGTGGTCGCGGCAGAGGTTGACCAGCTGGCGGTGCTCGACGACCACGCCCTTGGGGCGGCCGGTGGAGCCGGAGGTGTGGATCAGGTAGGCGGCGTGCCCGGGCAGCAGCGGGGCGGTCCGTTCGGCGTCGGTGAGGTCGTGGCCGGGCAGGGCCTCCCACGGCACCTCGCGCAGGGTGTGCTCGGTCAGCACCGTGCGCGGCCGGGTGTCGTCGAGCAGCAGGGCGGCCCGCTCCTCGGGCAGGTCCGGGTCGACGAACTGGAGGACGGCGCCGGCCTTGAGCACCGCGAACAGCGCCACCAGCAGGTCGGAGGTGCGCGGCAGCCGGACGGCGACCACCTGCTCCGGGCCGGCGCCGAGGGCGGCCAGGTGGCGGGCGAGGCGGTTGGCCCGGGTGTTGAGCGCGGCGAAGTCCAGGGTGGCGTCGCGGGCGACCAGCGCGGTGGCGTCCGGGGTGCGGGCGGCCTGCTCCTCGAACAGGGCGGTGAAGGTGGTGTCGGGCCCGGGCAGCGGCTCGCCGCGCCCCTGCCGCAGGACCCGCTCCCGCTCCTGCCCGGTCATCAGCGGCAGCGCCCCGACGGCCGTGTCGGGCGCGTCGGCGGCGGCCGCCAGCAGGGTGGTCAGCCGGTCGGCGAGCTGCCGGGCGGTGCGGGCGTCGAAGAGCCCGGTGCTGTACTCCAGGTAGCCGGTCAGGCCGCCGTCGTGCTCGGCGAAGTCGAAGGAGAGGTCGAAGGTGGCGTTGCGGACGGGCGGGGTGAGGGGTTCCACCGTCAGGCCGGGCAGCCGGGGCGCCTCGGCGCCGAGGTTGTGCAGCGCCACCATCACCTGGAACAGCGGGGTGCGGCTGGTGTCGCGCTCCGGCTGGAGGACGTCCACCAGCCGTTCGAAGGGCACCTCCTGGTGGGCCATGGCGTCCAGGACGGTGGCCTGCGCGGCGGTCAGCAGCTCGTGGAAGGACAGCTCGGGGCGGATGTCGCCGCGCAGCACCAGGGTGTTGACGAACATGCCGACCACGTCGTGGAGTTCGCCCTGTTCGCGGCCGGAGGTGACGGTGCCGACGGCGATGTCCGTCTGCCCGGTCCAGCGGGCCAGCAGCACCTGGCAGGCGGCCAGCAGGACGGTGTAGAGGGTGCCGTCGGCCGCCCGGCCGCGCTCGCGCAGCCGGGCGGTCAGCTCGGCGGGCAGGGTGAAGGTGACCAGCGCGCCCTCCCGGGTGCGCACCGCCGGGCGCGGCCGGTCGGTGGGCAGCTCCAGCGGGGCCAGGCCGTCCAGGGTCCGGCGCCAGTGGTCGAGGTCGGCCTCGGCGGCGGCGGTGCGGGTGCGCTGCCAGGCCGCGTAGTCGGTGTACCGGACGGGCGGCTCGGGCAGCCGCGGGCGGCGGCCTTCGAGGGCGGCGGCGTACAGCTCGCCGAGGTCGCGGCCGAGCACGCCCATCGACCAGCCGTCGGTGGCGATGTGGTGCACCGCCAGGGCGAGGACGTGCTCGTCGGCGGCGGTGCGCAGCAGGCGGGCGCGCAGCACCGGGCCGGCTTCGAGGTCGAAGGGGGTGGCGGCGATCCGCTCCAGGCGGGCGTCCAGGTCGGCCGGCGGGACGTCCTCGCGGGGCAGTTCGACGGGGTGGGGCGGGCGCACCACCTGCCGGGCCCGGCCGTCCCGTTCGGCGTAGGTGGTCCGCAGTGCCTCGTGCCGCTCGACCAGGGCGTCCAGGGCGCCGCCGAGCGCGGCCCGGTCGAGGGCGCCGCGCAGCCGCAGGACGGACAGCGAGGTGTACTCGGTGCTGCCGGGCTCGAAGCGGTCGAGGAACCAGAGCCGCTGCTGGGCGTAGGAGAGCGGCAGTTCGCTGCCCGGGTCGGCGGCGGGAACGACGGCCGGGACGGCGGTCCGCGCGGCGCCCGGGCCCGGCTCGCCGAGCGCCCCGGCGAGGTCGGCGAGCACGGGGTGGGTGAACAGCAGCCGGGGCGAGAGGTCGGCGGAGCCGAAGGCGGCGCGCAGCCGGGCGGTGACCCGCACGGCGAGGATGGAGTCGCCGCCGAGGGCGAAGAAGTCGTCCTCGGCGCCGATCGGGCCGGCGTCCAGGACCTCCGTCCAGGCCCGGGCGACCAGCCGCTCGGCGGGGGTGCGGGGGGCGGTGCGCTCGCGGCCGGCGGCGTAGCCGTCCGGTCCGGGCGCCGGCAGGGCGCGCCGGTCGAGCTTGCCGTTGGGGGTGAGCGGCAGGGCGGTCAGCGGCACGTAGGCGGCGGGCACCAGGTAGGCGGGCAGCAGCCGTTCCAGGTGGGCGCGCAGCTCGGCGGCGCCCGGGGGCCGCAGCGGGTCCGCGCCGACGACGTGGGCGACCAGCCGGCGGGTGCCGGCGGCGTCCTCGTGGACGCCGACGGTGGCCAGGCCCACGCCGGGGTGGGTCTGGAGGGCGGCCTCGATCTCGCCGGGTTCGATCCGGTAGCCGCGGATCTTGACCTGCTGGTCGGCGCGGCCCAGGTAGCGCAGGGTGCCGTCGGCCTGCCAGCGGGCCCGGTCGCCGGTGCGGTACATCCGGGTGCCGGGGGCGCCGAACGGGTCGGCGAGGAAGCGGCCGGCGGTCAGCCCGGGCCGGTTGAGGTAGCCGCGGGCCAACCCCTCGCCCGCCACGTACAGTTCGCCGACCGCGCCCGGGGGCAGCGGGGCCAGGTCGTCGTCGAGCACGTACAGCCGCAGGTCGGCGATGCCGGTGCCGATCGGGCCGGGGCCGCCGGCGGTGGCGGTGGCGAGGTCCAGCGCGGTGTGGGTGACGTGCACGGTGGTCTCGGTGATGCCGTACATGTTCACCAGGCGCGGCGCGTCCTCGGGGTGGCGCCGGTACCAGTCGGCGAGCCGGGTGACGTCCAGCGCCTCGCCGCCGAAGACCACCGTGCGCAGCGCCAGCCGGGCGGAGACCTCCGGGAGCCGGGCGTCGGCGCGGGCCAGCTGGTGGAAGGCGGACGGGGTCTGGTTGAGGACGGTGACCCGCTCGTCGGCGAGCAGCCGCAGGAAGTCCTCCGGGGAGCGGGCGGTGTCCTCGGGCACCACCACCAGCCGGCCGCCGTGCAGCAGCGGGCCCCACAGCTCCCAGACCGAGAAGTCGAAGGTGTAGGAGTGGAAGAGCGTCCAGACGTCCTCGGCGCCGAAGCCGAACAGCTCCCGGGTCCGCTCGAAGAGCCGTACCACGTTGGCGTGCGGCACCACGACGCCCTTGGGACGGCCGGTGGAGCCGGAGGTGTAGATGGCGTAGGCGGGGCTGTCGGGCAGCGGGCGGTGGCCGGAGCCTCCCCGCGGGCCGAGCGGGCCGGCCGGGCGCCGGGCCAGGTCGGCGCGCACTCCGGGGTCGGCCAGGGCGAGGACGGGCACGTCGACGCCGGTCGGCCCGTCCGGGGCCTCCAGCGTCTCCGGGGTCTCCCGCGTCTCCGGGCTCTCCGGGGCCTCCATGGTCACCAGGGCCACCGGGGCGGCGTCGCGCAGCAGTTCGGCTCTGCGTTCGGCGGGCAGGCCCGGGTCGAGCGGCAGGTAGGCCGCGCCGGTCTTGAGGACGGCGAGGACGGCCACCACCAGCTCGGCGGTGCGGGGCAGCGCGAGGGCGACGTACCGCTCGGGGCCGGCGCCGAACTCGGCCAGCCGGTGGGCGAGCCGGTCGGCCCGGGCGTCCAGTTCGGCGTAGTCGAGGTGCTCCTCGCCGCAGGTCACGGCCTCGGCGTCCGGGGTGCGGGCGGCCTGCTCCTCGAAGAGCTCGACCAGGCTGCGCCCGGGTCGGCCCTGCGCGGTGCCGTTCCAGTCGACCAGCAGCCGGCGCCGCTCCTCGGCGGTGGTCCAGGCCAGCGCGCGCAGCGGGCGGTCCAGTCCGGCGGCCAGCTCGGTGAGCAGCAGGCAGAGCCGCTCGGCGAGGGCGCGCACGGTCGCCGCGTCGAACAGGCCGGGGTCGTAGGCGAGGTCGAAGCCGACCTGCCCGCCCTGGTAGGCGCGCAGCACCAGCGGGAAGCTGGTGGCGTCCCGGGAGGAGACCTCGGCCAGGCGCACCCCGGTGCCGGCGGCCCGGGCGTCGTCGAAGGGGTAGTTCTCGAAGGCGACGATGCTGTCGAACAGCGCGCTGCCGGACGGGACGTCGCTGTAGCCGGTGAGTTCGGCGAGCGAGACCGCCGAGTGCCGGCGGGCCTCGGCCTGGTCGTCCTGGAGTTCCCGCAGCCAGTGGGCGGCGGTGCGGGCGCCGTCCACCCGGACCCGGGTGGGCAGGGTGTTGATGAACATGCCGATCATCGACTCGACGCCGGGCAGTTCCTCGGGCCGGCCGGAGACGGTGGTGCCGAACAGTACGTCCGGTTCGCCGCTGCAGCGGGAGAGCAGCAGCGCCCAGGCGCCCTGGACCACGGTGCCCAGGGTCAGCCCGGCGTGGCGGGCGGTGCGGGCGAGCCGCTCGGAGACCTCCTCGGACAGGGCGGCGCTGTGGCTGCCGGCCGAGCGGGCCCGGTGGGCCTCGTGCCGCACCCGGTCGGCGGGCAGCGGGGTGGCGGTGGCGAAGCCGTCCAGGACGGACCGCCAGTGGGCGCGGGCGGCCCCGGCGTCCTGCCCGGCGAGCCAGTGGACGTAGTCGGCGAAAGGCCGGCGCACCGCCGGGGCGGGCGCCGCGCCGGTGGTGAGCGCCGCGTACTCGGCGAACACGTCGGTGAGCACCTGGGCGAGGCTCCAGCCGTCCAGGATCAGGTGGTGGGAGGTCCACAGCAGCTGGACCCGGGCCTCGGGCAGCCGGACCAGGGTGAGCCGGGTGAGCGGGGCGGTGGCGATGTCCAGGCCGAGGGCGAGGTCCTCGGCGCGCAGCCGGGCCAGCCGTTCGGCGCGCTCGGCCGGGTCGGCGGCCCGCAGGTCCAGGTGGGTCACCGGCAGCCGGACGCCCCGGCGCACCACCTGGAGCGGGGCGGGGACGCCCTCCCAGACCACCGAGGTGCGCAGCGCGGGCGTGCGGTCGGCGACCCGCTGCCAGGCCAGGGCGAGGGCGTGCGGGTCGGCGACGCCCTCCAGCAGCAGGGCGGCCTGGTCCAGGTAGACGTCGTCCTCGCCGCCGACCAGGCGGTGGAAGAGCATGCCCTCCTGGAGCGGGGTGAGCGGCAGCAGGTCCGTCACGTCCCGGCCGTCGCCGACCAGCCGGTCCAGCGTCTCCTGGTCGAGCCCGGCGAGCGGGAAGTCGGAGGGGGTGCGGCCGCCGGCGCCGGGGCTCGCGCAGTGCTCGACGATGGCGCCCAGGGCGGTGGTCACGGCCTCGGCCAGCCGCCGGACGGTGTCGGCCTCGTGGACCACGTCGCTGTAGTGCCAGGTGAGTTCGAGTTCGCCGTCGGCGACCACGGCGGAGACGTCGAGCAGGTGGGCCGGCGGCTCGTCCGGGGCGAGGTCCGGGCCGGGGGCCGGCCCGGCGGGGGCGAAGTCGCCGGCCTCGGGGGCGGTCCACTGGCCGTGGTAGTTGAAGCAGACCTGCGGCAGCGGGACGTCCCTCAGGGCCCCGGCGCCCTCGGCGGGCGAGCCGAGCCGGGCGAGGGCCTCGTAGCCCAGGCCGCGGCGGGGCACGGCCCGCAGCCGCTCCTTGACCTGCTTGAGGGTGGCGGCCCAGTCGGGGGCGTCGGCGGGGCCGGCCGGGGCGAGGGTGACGGGGTACTGGGTGGTGAACCAGCCGACGGTGCGGGACAGGTCGAGGTCGTCGAAGAGGTCCTCGCGGCCGTGGCCCTCCAGGGCGACGGTGACCCGCCCGGTGCCGGTCCAGTCGGCGAGGGCCCGGCCCAGGGCGCTGAGCAGCACGTCGTTGACCTGGGTGCGGTAGACCTCGGGGACCTTGCGCAGCAGCGCCCCGGTGGTGGCCCGGTCGAGCCGGCTGCGCAGGGTGCGCACCGAGCCGGCCGTGGGGGTGCCGGGCAGGTCGACGGGCAGCGGCTCGGCGGGGGCGGCGGTCTCGGCGCTCCAGTACGGCAGGTCGGCGTCCAGGCCGCCGGCCCGGACGAGTGCGGCGAGCCGGTGGGCCCAGTCGGTGAACGCGGTGGGCTCGGGCGCGGGCTCGGGGGTGGCGCCCGCGGCGGCCCGCCGGTAGGCCTCGGGCAGCTCGGCGAGCAGCACCCGCCAGGAGACGCTGTCCACGGCGAGGTGGTGGGCGGTCAGGAAGAGCTGGGGCCGCTCCCCGTCGGCGGGGCGGAACAGGACGGCGCGCAGCAGGGCGCCGGTGGCCGGGTCCAGTTCGGCGCGGGCGGCCTCGGCGGCCGCGGTCCGGTCCGCGCCCGGGTCGAGGGCGGTCAGCGGTCCCGCGGCGTCGGCGACCGGTTCCTGGCGCCAGCCGGCCCCGGTGCGGGTGAAGCGGGTGCGCAGCGCGGGGTGGGCGGCCACCAGGACGGTCAGTGCCCGTTCCAGGGCCGGTTCGTCCAGGTCGTGCGGCAGGTCGAGCAGCATCGACATGGTGAAGTGGCGCAGCGGACCGTGGGCGGCGAAGAACCACTCCTGGACGGGGGTGAGCGGGGCGGGCCCCTCCTCCCGGTGCCGCTCGACGGCGGCCCCGGCGCCGGCGGTGCGGGCGGCGGCGGCCAGGTCGGCGACGGTCTGGTGGCGGAAGACGTCCTGGGAGCCGATCCGCAGGCCTTCGGCGCGGGCCCGGGAGACGGCCTGGATGCTCAGGATCGAGTCGCCGCCGAGTTCGAAGAAGTTGTCGGTGACGCCGACCCTGGGCACGCCGAGCACCTCGGCCCAGATGGCGGCGAGGGTCTCCTCCTCCGGGGTCCGCGGGGCGACGAACTCCCCTTCCCGGGCCTCGGTCTCGGGGGCGGGCAGGGCGCGGCGGTCGAGCTTGCCGCTGGTGCCGAGCGGCAGCGCGTCGAGCACGGTGAAGGAGGACGGCACCAGGTGGTCGGGCAGCACCCGGCGCAGGGCGGCGCGCAGTTCGGCGAAGGGGCGGACGGCGCCGTCGGCGAACACCAGGTAGGCGGCCAGCCGGTTCTGTCCGTGGGCGTCGGGGACGGCGACCACGGCGGCCGCGGCGACCTCCGGCAGGTCGAGCAGGGCGGCCTCGATCTCGCCGGGTTCGATCCGGTGGCCGCGCACCTTGACCTGGTCGTCGGCGCGCCCGAGGTACTCCAGGCGCCCGTCGGCGGTCCAGCGGGCCAGGTCGCCGGTGCGGTACATCCGGCTGCCGGGCGGCCCGTACGGGTCGGCGGTGAAGCGGGCGGCGGTCAGGCCGGGGCGGCCGGCGTAGCCGCGGGCGACCTGTTCGCCGGCCAGGTGGAGTTCGCCGCTCACCCCGGGCGGCACCGGCCGGAGCCGCCCGTCCAGGACGTAGGCGCGGACGTTGGGCAGCGGGCGGCCCACCAGCGGCCGGTCCCCGCCGTCGATCCGGCAGGCGAGCGCGTCGACGGTGCACTCGGTGGGGCCGTAGTAGTTGTAGGCGGCCGTCCCGGGGCGGGCGGCGAGTTCGCGCCAGAGCCGGGGGGCGACCGCCTCGCCGCCGAGCATCAGTACCCGGGGGCGGTGGCGGGGGTCGTCGAGCAGCCCGGCGGGCAGCAGTTGGCGCAGGTAGGAGGGGGTGAGGTCGAGGAAGTCGATCCGGTGGCGCACGACGTACTCGACCAGGGCGGCCGGGTCCATCCGGGTGGTCTCGTCGACCAGGTGCAGCGGGTGGCCGTCGGCCAGCAGCAGCAGGCCCTCCAGCGAGGTGTCGAAGGAGAGGGAGGCGGTCAGCGCGACGTTCAGCGGCCCGCCGCCGGCGTCGGCGACGAAGCCGGCCCGGTGGGCGGCGAGCAGGTGGGCCAGGGCGCGGTGCGGGACGGTGACGCCCTTGGGGCGGCCGGTGGAGCCGGAGGTGTAGAGCACGTACGCGGTGGTCGAGAGGTCCGGCGGGGCGAGCGGGCCGGTGGCGCCGGTGTCGTCGCCGGTGTCCGGGTCACCGGGGTCGGTGTCCGCCAGGGCGCGCAGGGTCTCCTCGTCCAGCAGCAGGGCCGGGCGGGCGTCCTGAAGCAGGTACTGGACGCGCTCCTCGGGCAGCGCCGGGTCCAGCGGCAGGTAGCCGGCGCCGGACTTCCAGACCGCGAGGACGGCCACCACCAGGTCGGCGGTGCGCGGCAGCCGCAGCGCGACCAGCCGTTCGGGGCCGGCGCCGCGGGCGATCAGGTGGCGGGCGAGCCGTTCGGCGCGGGCGTCGAGGGTCGCGTAGTCGAGCCGCTCCTCCCCGGCGACCAGGGCGAGGGCGTGCGGGGTGAGGGCGGCCCGGCGGCGGAACAGTTCGGGGTGGCTCACGGCTTCGACGGGCAGCGCGGTGGCGTTCCAGTCCCGGGTGACCCGCTCGGTCTCCCGCGCGGAGAGCAGCGGCAGGGTGGCGAGCGGGCGGTCCGGTTCGGCGGCGGCGCCCTCCAGCAGCCGCAGCAGCTGGTCGGCCGTCCGGCGGGCGGTGGGGGCGTCGAAGAGGTCGGCCCGGTACTCCAGGACGCCGGTGAGCGCCTCGCCGTCGGGGACGAACTCGACGCTGAGGTCGAAGGTGGCGGCCTGCCGGGGCACGGTGACCGGGGCGGTGGCGAGTCCGTGCGGGTCACCGGCCGCGGCCGGGGCGGGGTGCAGCAGCACCAGCACGTCGAACAGCGGGTTGCGGCCGGCCTCGCGGGGCGCGCCGACCGCCTCGACGATCCGCTCGAACGGCGTGTCGCCGTGGGCGAGGGCGTCGTTGCCGGTGGCGGTGGCGGCCGCGAGCAGCTCGCGGAAGGAGGCGTCGGGCGCCACCCGGGTGCGCAGGACCACCGTGTTGACGAAGCAGCCGACGGCCCGTTCCAGCTCGGTGCGGGTGCGGCCGGCCATCAGGGAGCCGACGGTGACGTCCTCCTGGCCGGACCAGCGGGCCAGCAGCGCCTGGGTGCCGGCCACCAGCGCGGTGTTGAGGGTGCCCTGCCGTTCGGCGGCGAGTTCGCGCAGCCGGGCGGTGAGCGGCGCGGGGACGGTGAAGGTGTGCAGGGCGCCGGGGCCGGCCTCCTCGCCGCGCCGGGGGTGGTCCAGCGGCAGGTCCGGCGGCACCGCGCCGGCCAGCTTCTCCTTCCAGTGGGCGAGTTGCTTCTCCAGCCGGTCGCCGGAGAGCTGCTCGCGCTGCCACACCGCGAAGTCGGGGTACTGGGCGGCGACCTCGGGCAGCCCGGGTTCGGCGCCGCGGGCCAGGGCGTCGTAGGCGGTGCACAGTTCGTCCAGGACGACGCCCATGGACCAGCCGTCGGTGACGATGTGGTGGGCGGTCAGCTGCAGCACGTGGGCGTGCGGCGACTCGGCCACCAGCAGGGCGCGCAGCAGCGGCCCGCGGGCGAGGTCGAAGGGCCGGGAGTACTCCTGGAGCAGGACGGCGTCCAGGCTCTCGCCGTCGGCCGGTGTGCGGACCGGCAGGTCGACCGGCCCGGCCGGCAGGACGGTCTGCACCGGCCGGCCGTCGCTCTCCGCGAAGGTGGTGCGCAGCGCCTCGTGGCGCGCCACCACGGCGGTCAGCGCCGCGGCGAGGGCCGCGCGGTCCAGCGCGCCGGTGAACCGCAGGGCGACGGCGCTGTTGTAGCGCGGGTCGCCGGGGCGCAGCCGGTCCAGGAACCAGAGCCGCTGCTGGACGAAGGAGGGCGGCAGCGGCCGGCTGCGGTCGGCGCGCGGGATGGCCCGGTCGGCGGCGGCCTGCGCGGTGCCGGCCCGGCCGGCCAGCCGCCGGCGCAGGGCCTCGCGCAGGTCGGCGGGCAGGGCGGCGGCGCGGTCTCGCTTCGAAGTCGTCATGGTCGGCTCCTCACCGTTCGTCGTCGTCGGGGCGGCCGGAGGCGGCGGCTTCGTCGGGTCCGCCCAGGGCGGCGGCTTCGAGTTCGCTGAGCACCAGGTCCTCGACCAGGTCCGCCAGGGCGGCCACGGTGCGGGAGACCAGCACGTCGCGGGGGGTGAGCGTGACGCCGAAGGCGTCGTTGGCCCGGGAGGCGATCAGCAGGGCGCGCACGGAGTCGCCGCCGAGCTGGAAGAAGTCGTCGGTGGCGCCGACATCGGTGTGCAGGGTCTCGGCCCAGATCTCCGCCACCGCCTCCTCGGTGGGGGTGCGGGGTGCGACCCGCTCGGCCGGGCCGGTCTCCTCCGGCCCGGGGGCGGGCAGGGCGGCGCGGTCGGTCTTGCCGCTCGCGGTGAGCGGGAAGCGCTCCAGCACCGCGAAGGCGGTGGGGACCATGGGGCCGGGCAGCGAGCGGGCGGCCAGGGCGCGCAGTTCGGCGCCGGTGGGCGGTTCGGCGCCGGGGGCGGCCAGCAGGTGGGCGACCAGCCGGGGCAGCCCGGGCTCGTCCTCCCGGATGCTCACCACGGCGTCCAGTACGGCCGGGTGGCGCGTCAGCACGGCCTCCACCTCGCCCGCCTCGATCCGGTGGCCGCGCAGTTTGAGCTGGTGGTCGGTGCGGCCCAGGTAGTGCAGTTCGCCGTGGCGGTCGCGGCGCACCAGGTCCCCGGTGCGGTACATCCGGCCGCCGGGCGGGCCGTACGGGTCGGCGGTGAAGCGGGCGGCGGTCAGGCCGGGGCGGCCGAGGTAGCCGCGGGCGAGGGCCGGTCCGCTGAGCCACAGTTCGCCGGGGACGCCGTCGGGCACCGGTCGCAGCCGGGCGTCCAGGACGTACGCGCCGGTGGCGGGCAGCGGGCGGCCGATCGGCGGGGCGGCGCCGTCCGCGGTCAGCGGCGCGGACCAGGTGGCGACCACGGTGGCCTCGGTGGGGCCGTAGGAGTTGACCATCCGGTGGTGCGGGGCCCAGCGGGCGACCAGGTCGGCGCCGCAGGCCTCGGCCCCGACGATCAGCGTCCTGAGGTCGGGCAGGCTGCCGGGGGTGTCGGCCGGCAGGGTGGCCAGGGCGGCGGGCGGCAGCAGGGTGTGGGTGATCCGCTCCGCCCGCAGCAGCCCGGCCAGCCGGTCGCCGAGCAGGGGGCCGGGCTCGGGCACCACCAGCCGGGCGCCGTGCGGCAGGGCCAGGCACAGTTCGAGCACCGAGGCGTCGAAGCTGGGGGTGGCGAAGGCGAGCACCCGGTCCCCCGGGGCGGCCCGGTAGTGCGCGGCCTCGGCGGCGGCGAAGGCCGCGAGCCCGCGGTGGGTGACGACGACGCCCTTGGGGGTGCCCGT
>NZ_JBHVJT010000010.1:106488-136306 GCF_042798815.1 Kitasatospora sp. NPDC057738
CGGTGGGGACCATGGGGCCGGGCAGCGAGCGGGCGGCCAGGGCGCGCAGTTCGGCGCCGGTGGGCGGTTCGGCGCCGGGGGCGCCGGCCGGCTCGGCGGCGAGGAGCTCGGCGACCTCCTTGGCGTCCAGGGTCAGGGCGGGGGCCGCGTCGCGCAGCATCGCCTCGATCCGTTCCTCGGGGTAGTGCGGGTCGACGGGCAGGAAGGCGGCGCCGGTCTTGGCCACCGCGAGTTCGGCGAGCACGGTGTCGGCCGAGCGGGGCAGCAGCAGGGCGACGAGCCGCCCGGGGCCGGCGCCGCGGGCGATCAGCCGGTGGGCCAGCCGGTTGGCGAGGGCCTCGGCCTCGGCGAAGGTCAGCTCCAGGCCGGCCGCGCTCAGCGCGACGGCCCGCGGCCACCGGTCCACGGCGGCCTCGACCAGGGCGGGCAGGGTCGCCGGGGGCACCGGGCCGGTCTCCGGGCGGGCCGGGCCGCGCAGCAGCCGCTCGCGTTCGCCGGGCGGCAGCAGGTCGAGTCCGTCCAGCGGGGTGGTGCCGTCCGAGTCGGCCAGCGCGGACAGGGTGTGCAGCAGTTGGTCGGCGAGGCGCCGGGCGGTCTCCCGGTCGAGGAAGCGCGGGTCGTGGCCGAGTTCCACGGCGAGCCGCTCGCCGGGCGAGACCACCACGGTGAGCGGGTAGTTGGTGGCCTCCCGGGCGTCCAGTTCGCGCACCAGCAGGCCGTGCGCGCCGGCCGTGGCGTCGCCGACCGGGTAGTTCTCGAAGACGACCAGGCTGTCGAACAGCTCGGTGCCCGGCGGGACCTGGCCGAGCCCGTGCATCCGGGCCAGCGGCAGGTGGTCGAAGCGGCGGTCCTCGGCCTGCTCCTCCTGGAGGGTGCGCAGCCAGTCGGCGCAGGGCCGGCGGCCGTCGACGGCGACCCGGGCGGGCAGGGTGGTGATGAACAGGCCGACGATGCCGTCGGAGCCGGCCAGGTCGGTGGGCCGGCCGGAGACGGTGGTGCCGAAGCAGACCCGCTGTTCGCCGCTCCAGCGCGACAGCAGCAGCGCCCAGGCGCCCTGCACCACGGTGTTGAGGGTGAGGCGGTGGCGGCGGGCGAACTCCTGGAGCCGCTCGGTGTCCGCCTCGTCCAGCCGGTGCGAGAGCCAGTCCCCGGAGCGGGCCGTGTCGCCCGGGGCGGGGCGGCGGTCGTAGGGCAGCGCGGTGGGGGCGGTGAGGTCGGCCAGCACGCCGCGCCAGTGCTCGACGGCGGCGCCGGTGTCGCGCTCCGCGAGCCAGCCGACGTAGTCGGCGAAGGGCCGGCGCTCGGGCAGTTCGGGCCGCTCGCCGCGGGCGAGGGCGGCGTGGGCGGCCAGCACGTCCGCGAGGACGTGGAAGACGCTCCAGCCGTCCAGCAGCACGTGGTGGAAGGCCCAGACCACCCGGACCCGGTCCGGGCCGAGCCGGATCAGGTCGAGCCGCAGCAGCGGGGCCCGGTCCAGGGCCAGGGGGTGGGCCCGCCGTTCGGCGAGCAGGTCCTCCAGCCGGGCTTCGCGCTGCGCCGCGCCCAGCGCGCTCCAGTCGTGTTCGGTGACCGGGAGCGTCACCTGCCGGTGGACCACCTGGAGCGGCACGGGAACGTCGCGCAGCACCACGGAGGTGCGCAGCACCGGGGTGCGGTCGACGACGTGCTGCCAGGCGGCGGCCAGCAGGCCGGGGTCGCGGGCGCCGTCCAGGACGAAGGTGATCTGCTCGACGTAGAGGCCGTGTTCGGCCTCGTCGAGGCCGTGCACGACCATGCCGGTCTGGGTGGGGGTGAGCGGCTGGATCTCCGTCACGTCCCGGCCGGTGCCGGCCAGCCGGTCGACGCCGGTCTGGTCCAGGCCGGCCAGCGGGAAGTCGGAGGGGGTGCGGCCGCCGGCGCCGGGTTCGGCGCAGTGGCGGACGATCTCCCGCAGCTCGTCCAGCAGTTCGGCGGCCAGCCGGGCGACCGTCCCGCTGTGGTGCACCTCGCGGGAGTAGGACCAGGTGAAGGAGAGCCGGCCGTCGGCGACCAGGCCGAGCACGTCCAGCAGGTGGGGGCGGCGGGCGGTGCGGTCCATGCCGCCGGTGAGCGGGCCGGCCGGGGCGTGCAGCAGGCCGCCGGGGGTGGCGCTCCGGTCCTGCCGGCCCAGGTAGTTGAAGCCGATCTGCGGCAGCGCGAGGCCGGGCTCCGGCTTGAGGTGGCGCAGGGCGCCGTGGCCGAGGCCGCCGTTCGGGACGGCGCGCAGGCTCTCCTTGACGGCCTTCAGGGCGGTGCCGGTGTCCGCGTCCGGGGGCACGGCCAGGGCGACGGGGTACATCGCGGTGAACCAGCCGACGGTGCGGGACAGGTCGACGCCGTCGAGGAGTTCCTCGCGGCCGTGGCCCTCCAGGGTGACCAGGACCCGGTTCCGTCCGGTCCAGCGGGCCAGCACCCGGCCGAGGGCGCAGAGCAGGACGTCGTTGACCCGGGTGCGGTAGGCCTCCGGGACGTCCTGGAGCAGCCGGCGGGTGTCCTCGGCGCCCAGGGCGAAGGTCAGCGACTCC
This sequence comes from Kitasatospora sp. NPDC057738, assembly GCF_042798815.1. Classification (NCBI taxonomy): domain Bacteria; kingdom Bacillati; phylum Actinomycetota; class Actinomycetes; order Kitasatosporales; family Streptomycetaceae; genus Kitasatospora; species Kitasatospora sp. NPDC057738. The sequence goes on from NZ_JBHVJT010000010.1 coordinate 109,032, forward strand.
TCGGCCTCGGCCGTGTTGGCGCCGTCGAGGTCGGTGGGCAGCGCGGTGGCCGCACCGTCCGCCAGGCGCTGCCAGTACGGGAGTTCCGCGTCGAAGCCGCCGGCCGCGGTGTGCGCGGCGAGGCGTTCGGCCCAGGCCCGGAAGGAGGTGGTCTTGGCGCCGAGGTCGGGCCGCTGGCCCGCGGCGGCCGCGCGGTGGGCTCGTTCCAGGTCCTCCAGCAGGATCCGCCAGGACACCGCGTCGACCACCAGATGGTGCGCGGCCAGCAGCAGCACCGGGCGGGGGTCGCCGGCGAAGCGGCAGAGCGCGGCGCGCAGCAGCGGCCCGGCGGCCAGGTCGAAGCCCTGGGCGAGGCGCTCGCCGAGGTCGCGCAGGGCGCTCTCGCGTTCCTCGCCCCCGGCGGCGGGCAGCTCGTGGACCCGCAGGTCGGGGGCCCGGCCGGGCTCGGTGCCGTACTGGCGCCACCGGCCGTCGGGGAGCGGCTCGCAGCGCAGCCGCAGGGCGTCGTGGTGGTCCAGGACGGCGGCCAGGGCGGCCCGCAGGGTGGGCTCCTCGGTGCCGGGGGCGAGGGTGAAGGAGACGGACTGGGTGAGCCGGGCGGGGTCGCCGTCGAGGGTGTCCAGCAGCCAGTGCTGGACGGGGGTGAGCGGGGTCTCGCCGGTGACGGCGCCCTGGTCGGCGTCCGTGCCGGGGCGCGGTGCGCGTTCGGCGGCAGCGGCGAGTTCGGCGAGGGTCTGGTGGGCGAACAGGTGCCGGGGGGTCAGCGCGAGGCCGGCCCGGCGGGCCGCCGAGACGATCTGGATGCCGAGGATGGAGTCCCCGCCGAGGGCGAAGTAGTTGTCGTCCGCGTTCACCTCGGGCACGCCCAGCACCTCGCGCCAGATCGCGGCGAGGGCCTGCTCGGTTCCGGTGCGCGGCGGCCGGTCGCCGCCGGTGGCCCGGGTGGCCGGGACCGGTTCGGGCAGGGCGCGCCGGTCCAGCTTGCCGGTGGCGCCGAGCGGCAGCCGCTCCAGCGGCACCACCAGGGCGGGCACCAGGTGGTCGGGGAGGGTGCGGCCGAGGAAGGCCCGCCACTCGGCCGGGTCGGGCAGGGCGCCGTCGCGGGGCACCGCGTAGCCCACCAGCCGCTTGTGGCCGTCCTGGTCGACCACCCGGGCGGCGGCCGCCGCCACCTGCGGGTGGCGGGCCAGCGCGGCCTCGACCTCGCCGAGTTCGATCCGGAAGCCGCGCACCTTGACCTGGTCGTCGGCGCGGCCGAGGTAGTCCAGTTCGCCGTCGGCGCTCCAGCGCACCCGGTCGCCGGTGCGGTACATCCGGCTGCCGGGCGGGCCGTAGGGGTCGGGCAGGAAGCGCCCGGCGGTCAGGCCGGGGCGGCGCAGGTAGCCGCGCGCCACGCCGGTGCCGGCCAGGTACAGCTCCCCGGGCGCGCCGACGGGCACCGGGCGCAGCCGCTCGTCCAGGACGTAGGCCCGGGCGCCGCCGACCGGTCGGCCGATCGGCGGGTCGCGGTCGGGGTCGGCGGGGTCGCAGGTGTGGGCGGTGGCGTAGACGGTGGCCTCGGTGGGGCCGTAGATGTTCAGCACCCGGCAGCCGGGGACGGCCTCGCGCACGGTGCGCACGGTGCGGGCGGGCAGTCCTTCGCCGGCCAGCACCACGGTGTCCGCGCCGATTCGCAGGGCGCCGTCGGCGAGCAGTCCGCCGAGGGCCGAGGGCACGGCGCTGAGCAGGCCGGCCCTCCGGGGGCCGGGGTTCTCGGCCAGGGCCAGCAGGTCGCGCAGGAGTTCCACGCAGCCGCCGGAGAGCAGCGGCGCGAAGATCTCGAACACCGACACGTCGAAGTTGAGCGAGGTGGCGGCGACCACGTGCTCCAGGCCCCGGCCGGCGAACTCGGCGGCGGCCCAGTCGGTCAGGGCGAGCACCGAGGCGTGGGCGACCACCACGCCCTTGGGGCGGCCGGTGGAGCCGGAGGTGTGGATGACGTACGCGGGGTGCTCCGGCAGCAGGGCGCCGTGCCGTTCCGGGTCGCCGACGGCGTCGGTGCGGGCGGCGGCCAGCCGTTCCCGGCAGGCCGGGTCGTCCGGCACGATCCGGGCGTACGGGCCGTCGGGGAGCCGTCCTGCGGTCGCGGCGTCGGTGATCACGGCGTCGGGCCGGACGTCCTCGAAGAGGTAGGCGATCCGCTCGGCCGGGTATCCGGGGTCGACCGGCAGGTACGCGGCGCCGCTCTTGAGCACCGCGAGGAGCGCCACGGCCAGTTCGACGGTGCGGGGCAGCGCGAGCGCGACGAAGCGCTCGGGTCCGGCCCCGGCCGCGATCAGCAGCCGGGCCAGCCGGTTGGAGCGTTCGTCCAGCTCCCGGTAGGTCAGCAGGCCGTCGCCGGAGCGCACGGCCGGGGCGTCGGGGGTGCGGGCGGCCTGCCGGGCGAAGGCCTCGGGCAGGGTGCCCCGGGGCGCCCGGCGCACCGGGCCGCCGAGGCGTTCCAGCAGCTCGCGTCCCTCGGCCGGGTCCAGCAGCGGCAGTTCGCCGGCCGGCCGGTCGAGGCCGGCCGCCATCCCGGCGAGCAGGGTGCGCAGGCTCGCCCCGAGCCGCTCGACGGTGGCGGCGTCGAAGGCGGCCGGGTCGTGGTCGAGGCTGACCTCGATGGACTCGCCGGGCGCCACCACCACGCCGAGCGGGTAGCTGGTCGGCTCCAGCACGTGCTCGGTCTCCACGCCCAGGCCGTGCCGGGTCAGCGACTGCGCGTCGAAGGGGTAGTTCTCGAAGACCACGATGCTGTCGAACAGGGCGGTGCCGCCGGGCAGTTCGCTCCAGCCCTGGAGCTGGGCCAGCGAGACGGCGTCGTGCCGGCGGGCCTCGGACTGGTGGTCCTGGACCTCCCGCAGCCAGTCCAGCAGCGGGCGCCGGTCGTCGATCCGCACCCGGGTGGGCAGGGCGTTGATGAACAGCCCCACCATCGAGGTGACGCCGGGGAGTTCGGCGGGCCGGCCGGAGACGATGGTGCCGAACACCACGTCCTCGCCGCCGCCGTAGCGGGAGAGCAGCAGCGCCCAGGCGCCCTGGAGCACGGTGTTGACGGTCAGCCCGGCCTGCCGGGCGGTGGCCCGCAGCCGCTCGGACAGCTCGGGGCCGAGGGCGACCTTCACCGAGGCCGAGGAGGAGGCGCGGTGGGCGCCGGCCGGGCGGCGGTCCCGGGGCAGTTCGGTGGGGGCGGGGAAGCCTGCCAGGGTGTCGCGCCAGTACCGCTCGACCGCCGTCCGGTCCTGGCCGGCCAGCCAGCGCAGGTAGTCGGCGTAGGGCGCGCGCTCGACCGGGGCGGGGCGGCGTCCGGCGGTCAGGGCTGCGTAGCGCTCGCAGACCTCGTCGAAGACCTGGGCGGCGCTCCAGCCGTCGAGCAGCACGTGGTGGAAGGTCCACACCACCCGCACCCGGTTCGGGGTCAGCCGGATCAGGGCCAGCCGCAGCAGCGGCGCGCCGCCCAGGTCGATCCCGGCCGCCCGGTCCTCGGCGAGCAGCCGGGCGGTGTCCCGCTCGACCTGTTCGGCGGGGCGGCCGGTCCAGTCGTGGTGGGTCACCGGGACGGTGGCCCGGTGCTGGACGACCTGGAGCGGTTCGGCGCCGTCCTGCCAGCTGAGCCGGGTGCGCAGGACGGCGTTGGCGTCGGCGGTCCGCTGCCAGGCCTCGGCCAGCGCGTGCGGGTCGGTGACCCCGGTCAGCACCAGCTGGACCTGGTTGACGTAGGTGTCGCCGTCCGGGTCGAGCAGGCTGTGGAAGAGCATCCCGGCCTGCATCGGCGTCAGCGGGTAGACGTCGGCGACGGTGCGGCCGTCCCCGGCTATGCGGTCCACCGCCGCCTGGTCGAGGCGGGCGAGCGGGAAGTCGGCGGGGGTGCGGCCGCCGGCGCCGGGTTCGGCGCAGTGGGCGACGATCCGCTCCAGCGCGTCGAGCATGGCCTCGGCCAGGGCGGTGACGGTGTCGGCGCGGTGCCGGCCGGCGCTGTAGTACCAGCCGATCTCCAGTTCGCCGTCCTCGACCCGGGCGACCACGTCCAGCAGGTGGGGGCGCTCGGTGCCGGGCGCCTCCGCGCCGCCGAGGCCGCCGGGGACGGCGCGGACCAGGGCGGCGCCGTCGGCGGACCAGTCGAAGCGGCCCAGGTAGTTGAAGCTCACGCCGGGGGCGGGGGCGTCGGCGAGCGCCTCGTCCCGGGCCATGTGGCGCAGCGCGCCGTACCCGAGGCCGCGGTCCGGCACGGCCCGCAGCTGTTCCTTGACGGCCTTCAGGGCGGTGCCCCAGTCCCCCGGCGGGATGTCGAGGGCGACCGGGTGGAGGGAGGTGAACCAGCCGACCGTCCGGGACAGGTCGAGGCCGTCGAAGAGCCGGTCCTCGCGGCCGTGGCCCTCCAGGCCGACGGCGACGGTGCCGCGCCCGGTCCACTCGGCGAGGACCCGGCCGAGCGCGGTGAGCAGCACGTCGTCGATCCGGGTGCGGTAGACCCCGGGGACCTCGCGCAGCAGGGCGTCGGTGCGTTCGCGGTCCAGCCGGACGGTCACCTCGCGCAGGTCGGCGGCGGTGTTGCCGCCGTCGCCGTCCACCGGCAGCGGGGTGGCGCAGGCCCGGGCGGCGGCCGCCCAGTGGGCGCGCTGGTCGGCGAAGCCGCCGGCCGCGGTGTGCCCGGCCAGCCGGCGGGCCCACTCCCGGACGGAGCTGGTGCGGGCGGGCAGCCGCAGCGGGCGGCCCTCGACGGCCTGCCGGTAGGCGGTCTCCAGGTCCTCCAGCAGCACCCGCCAGGAGACGCCGTCGACCGCCAGGTGGTGGACGGCCAGCAGCAGCCGGTCGGGCCGGGCGCCGGCCGCGTCGGCCTGCGGGGTGGCCGGCGCGGTGGCCGTCGGGGCGGTGAACAGGCGGGCGGTGAGCAGCGGGCCGCCGTCCAGCCGGAAGGAGGCGTGGGCGGCCTCGGTCACCGCCGCTTCCGCGCCGTGGTCGTGGACCTCCAGCAGCTCGGGGGCGCTCTCCTCGGCGGGGGCGCAGTGCTGCTGCCAGGTGCCGTCCCCGGCGCGGGTGAAGCGGGAGCGCAGCGCGTCGTGGTGGGCCCACAGGGCGGCGAGCGCGCGGCGCAGGGCCTGCGGGTCGACGGCCCCTGGGGCCTCCACCACGACGCACTGGTCGAAGTGCTCGGCGTGCGGCGGGTTCGGGTCGAGGAACCAGTGCTGGATCGGCGTCAGGCCGACCTCGCCGCTGACCGGTTCGGTCCCGGCGACGGTGACGGCGCTGCCGGCGGCCGCGGCCAGCGCGGCGACGGTGGGGTGGCGGAACAGGTCGCGCGGGGAGAGCGCGAGTCCGGCGGCGCGGGCCCGGGAGACGACCTGGATGCTCAGGATGGAGTCGCCGCCGAGCAGGAAGAAGTCGTCGTCCAGCCCGACCCGTTCGACCCCGAGCAGCTCGGCCCAGATCGCGGCGAGCAGCCGCTCGCGGTCGGTGCCGGGGGCGCGGTGGGGGCGGTCGCCGCCCGCCGACCGGTCGGGGGCGGGCAGCCGCCGGCGGTCCACCTTGCCGTTGGCGGTGAGCGGGAGTTCGGGCAGCGTGACGAAGGCCGCGGGCAGCATGTAGTCGGGCAGGTCGGCGGCCAGGTGGGCGCGCAGTTCGGCGGCGCCGGGCGGCTCGGCGCCCTCGGCCGGCACCAGGTGGGCGGCGAGGCTCTTGCGCCCGGCGTCCTGGTACAGCGAGACGACGGCCTCGGCGACGGCCGGGTGGGCGGTGAGCCGGGCCTCGATCTCGGCGGGTTCGATCCGGAAGCCGCGGATCTTGATCTGGTCGTCGGCGCGGCCGACGAAGTGCAGTTCGCCGTCCTCGCTCCACCGGACGGTGTCGCCGGTGCGGTACATCCGCCCGCCGGGCGGGCCGAAGGGGTCGGCGAGGTAGCGGGCGGCGGTCTCGCCGGGGCGGCCCGCGTAGCCGCGGGCGAGGCCGGCCCCGGCGATGTACAGCTCGCCGGTGACGCCGGGCGGCTGCGGCTGGAGCGCGCCGTCCAGGACGTACACCCGGGTGTTGTCCAGCGGGCGGCCGATGGGCAGGACGGCGGGCAGTTCGTCGCCGGCCCGGAAGGCCCGGCGGGTGGCGAAGGTGGTGGTCTCGGTGGGCCCGTAGCCGTCGACCACGGTGAGGCCGGGGCAGGCCGCCAGGACCTTGCGGACGACGGCGCCGGGCACCGCCTCGCCGCCGGTCCACACCTCGTGGGCGCCGCGCAGGCAGCCCGGGTCCTCCTGGGCGAGCAGCCGGAACAGGCCGGCGGTCAGCCACAGGCAGCGCACGCCCCGCTCGGTGACGGCGTGCCGGACGGCGGCGGCGTCCAGGTCCTGCGGCGGGGCGAGCACGGCGGTGCCGCCGCGCAGCAGCGGCACCCACAGTTCGTAGGTGGCGGCGTCGAAGGCGTGCGGGGAGTGCACCAGCACCCGGTCGTGGCCGGCGAAGGCGCGGTCCAGGGCGAGCGCGGCGACGTCCCGGCGGCGCACCGCGACGCCCTTGGGGGTGCCGGTGGAGCCCGAGGTGAACATCAGGTACTGGACGTTGTCGGGGTGGACGGCCGCCGGGGCCGCCACCGGCGGCCGGTCGCCGGGGAGGTCCACCCGCAGCACCTGCCCGGCGGGGCGCAGCTCGGCGGCCGTGCCGGCCCGGTGGGCGTCGGTGAGCAGCAGGTCGGCACCGGCCCCGGCCAGCATCCGGTGCAGCCGCTCGCGCGGCGCCCGGCCGTCCAGCGGCACGTAGACCGCGCCGGTGCGCACCAGCGCCAGCTGGGCGACGACCAGCTCGACGGAGCGTTCCATCAGCACCCCGACCGGCTGCTCCACCCGGACCCCGTGCGCGGTCAGCCGTCCGGCCAGCTCGGCGGCGCGGGCGTCGAGTTCGCGGTAGGTCAGGCGAAGGTCGCCGGCCTCCAGGGCGACGGCCGCGGGGGTGCGGAGCACCTGCGCGGCGAACAGCTCGGCGATGTCGGCGGCGGGTTCGTCGACGGCGGTGGCGTTCCAGTCGGCCAGGACACGCCGGCGTTCCTCGCCGGTCAGCAGCGGCAGCCGGGCCGGCGGGCGGTGGGCGCCCTCGGGCAGGGCGGTCAGGACGGCGGTGAGCTGTCCGGCCAGCTGCCGCACCGTGGACTCGTCGAACAGCCGCGGGTCGTAGCAGAGCCGCAGGGACAGCTCCGGGCCCGGGTAGGCCAGCAGGGTGAGCGGGTAGTTGGTGGTCTCGATCCCGTCCAGGTCGCGCAGCCGCAGGCCGTGGGCGTCGGCCGCGTCCTCGTCGACGGGGTAGTTCTCGAAGACCACCAGGCTGTCGAACAGGCCGGTCCGCTCGGGCAGTTCGGTGCCGGCCCGCATTCTGGTGAGCGGGACGAAGCCGTACCGCCGGTCCTCGCTCTGCTCCCGCTGCAGGGTCCGGAGCCAGTCGACCAGGGTGCCGTCCGCGGGCACCGCGGTGCGGGCCGGCAGGGTGGTGATGAACAGGCCGGTCATGGTCTCGACGCCGGGCAGCTCGGGCGGCCGCCCGGAGGAGGTGGTGCCGAACACCACCTCGGCCCGGCCCGCCCGGCGGCCCAGCAGCACCGCCCAGGCGCCCTGGACCAGGGTGTTGAAGGTCAGCCCGGAGCCGCGGGCGAGGTCCTCCAGCGCCCCGGTCGCGGCGGCGGGCAGGGTGAACGGCACGGCCCGGGTGGACTCGGCGCGGTGGCTCTGCACCGGCTCGCGGTCGTAGGGCAGCGGTGTCGCCTCGGCGAGCCCGGCGAGGCGGGTGCGCCAGTGCTGTTCGGCCTCGGCGTGGTCGCGCTCGCCCAGCCAGGCCAGGTAGTCGCGGTAGGGCCGGCGCTCCGGCACGGTGCCGTACGGGACCTCGCCGTCCCGTCCCGGCCCGGCCAGGGCGGCGTGCGCCGCGAAGACGTCCGAGAGCACCTGGAACAGGCTCCAGCCGTCCAGGACCAGGTGGTGGAAGGACCAGAGCACCCGCACCCGGCTCTCCGGGAGCCGGATCAGCAGCAGCCGCTGGAGCGGGGCCCGCGCCAGGTCGAGGCCGCGGGCCCGGTCGCGGTCCAGCAGTTCGGCGAGCCGGTCGCGGCGCTCCTGCTCGGGCAGTTCGCGCCAGTCCAGGTGGGTGACCGGGACGGCCACCCGGCGGTGCACCACCAGCAGCGGCTCGGGCACCTCCTGCCAGCGGACGTGGGCGCGCAGCACCGCGGTGCGGTCGGTGACCCACTGCCAGGCGGCGGCGAGGCGGGCCGGGTCGGGCACGCCGTCGAGGACGAAGTCCAGCTGCTGGAAGTAGGCGCCGCTGTCCTCCTCGGCGAGGCCGTGGAAGAGCATGCCGGACTGGGTCGGGGTGAGCGGCAGCACGTCCTCCACCGCGCCCGGGTCGGCGCCGGTGATCCGGTCCACGGCCGCCTGGTCGAGCCGGGCCAGCGGGAAGTCGGACGGGGTGCGCCCGGCGGCGCCTGGGCGGGCCGCGTGGCGGGCGAGGTCGGCCAGTTCCTCGGCGAAGCGCCGGGCCAGCGCCTCGACGGTCCCGCTCCGGTGGACGGCGGCGGAGTGGAACCAGGTGAACTCCAGCGCGTCGCCGTCGAGGCGGCCGACCACCTCCAGCGGGTGGGGGCGTTCCGTGTCCGGGTCGGCGTCCAGCTCCAGCGGCCGGAAGGTGCCGCGGAACAGCCCGTCCGGGTCGTCCGGCAGGGCGATGCGGCCCAGGTAGTTGAAGCCGATCCGGGCGGCCGGGACCTCCGGCGCCGTGCCGGGGCGCCCGAGGTAGCGCAGCGCCTCGAAGCCGAGGCCGCGCCGGGGGACGGCGCGCAGCTGTTCCTTGACCTGCTTGAGGACGGTGTCCCAGTCGGCTCCGGCGGGCACGGCCAGGGCGACGGGGTGGCGGGTGGTGAACCAGCCGACCGTACGGCCGAGGTCGAGCTCGGCGAACAGTTCCTCGCGCCCGTGGCCCTCGACGTCCACCACGACCCGCTCCAGCCCGCTCGCCCCGCACAGCGCCCGGCCGAGCGCGCTCAGCAGCACGTCGTTGGCCTGGGTGCGGTAGGTGTCGGGCAGGGTGCGCAGTAGGGCGGCGGTGTCGGCGGGGCTCAGCCGGACGGTGACGGAGCGTTCGGTGGCGTAGGTGTCGGGGCCGTCGAGTTCGGCGGGGAACGGTTCGGCGGCGGGCTGCCCGGGCTCTTCGTCGGGCTGCCCGGGCACGGCCCGGGCCCAGTACTCCGTCTCGTCCTCGAAGCCGCCCGCGGCGGCGAAGGCGCTCAGCCGCTCGGCCCACTGCCGCAGCGGCGAGGACTTGCCCGGCAGGGCGGCCGCCCCGTCCCGGCCCTCGCGGCGGGCGCGGTAGGCGGTGTCGAGGTCCTCCAGCAGCACCCGCCAGGAGACCCCGTCGACCACCAGGTGGTGGACGGCCAGGTGCAGGACCGGGGGCCGGTCCCCGGCGCGCTCGTGCAGCACGGCGCGCAGCAGCGGCCCGCCGCCGCCCAGGTCGTGGGGGCCGAAGTGCGGGGTGTCCCGGTCCGGGCCGGTGTGCCGGGCCAGGGTGAGCCGGGCGGCCGGCTCCCGGATGTGCCAGCGCGCGGCGCCGGCGCCGTCCGGGGCGGTGAAGGCCGAGCGCAGCGCGTCGTGGTGGGCGACCAGGTCGTTCAGGGCCTCCTCCAGGGCCGCCCGGTCCAGGTCGCGGGGCAGCAGCAGGGAGAGCGCCTGGCCGAAGTGGCCGGCCCGGTCGGCGGCCCGGCCGAGCCACCAGCGCTGGATCGGGGTCGGCACGGCCTCCCCGGTGGCGGCCGCCGGCGCGGGCGCGGGCGGCGCCTCGGCGTCCTCCGCGGCCAGGGCGAGCGCGGCGACCGTCTGGTGGCGGTAGAGGTCCCGGGAGGTGAGCGCCAGCCCGGCCTGCCGGGAGCGGGCCACCACCTGGATGCCGAGGATGGAGTCGCCGCCGAGGTCGAAGAAGTTGTCGTCGGCGCCGACCCGCTCCAGCCGCAGCACCTCGGCCCAGATCCCGGCGAGCGCGCGTTCGGCGGGGGTGCGGGGGGCGACGTGGCGGACGGCGCCGGCGGCCGGCCCGGGGTCGGGCAGCCGGCCGCGGTCGAGGGTGCCGTCGGGGCCCAGCGGCAGGGCGGGCAGCGGCACCACGACGGCGGGGACCAGGTGGTCGGGCAGGGTCAGGGCGAGGGTGCGGCGCACCGCCTCGGGCTCGACCCGGCCGCCGGGGACGGGCACCACGTAGCCGACCAGCCGACGGGGGTCGTCGGTGAGGACGGCGGCCGCCTCGGCCACCCCGGGGCAGCGCCGCAGCGCCCGCGCCACCTCGTCCGGGTCGGTCCGCAGCCCGCGGGGCTTCGCCCACTGCTCGACCCGCCCGAGGTGTTCCAGCTCGCCGCCGGCGGTCCACCGCACCAGCTCCCCGGTGCGGTGGAGCAGCTCCCCCGGCGCGCCGTACGGGTCGGCGACGAACTGTCCGGCGGCGCCTTCCGGCTGCTCGTGGAAGTCGCCCGCGAGGTACAACTCGCCCGGCACGCCCCGGGGTTGGGGGCGCATCGCGCGGTCGAGGACGTAGCCGCGGGTCCAGCCGGGCAGGCCGGACGCGGTGAGCGCCCCGGGCAGCGCGGTGTCCGGCTTCCAGGCGTCGAGCAGCACCCGCTGCTCCTCCTCGGGGATCAGCGGCAGCTCGGCGAGGGTGCGCTGCGGGCCGTCCGCCATCCCGGCCAGCAGGCGGTGCAGGTGGTCCGCCAGCGCCGTCACGGTCCGCCGGTCGAACAGGTCGGTGTTGTACTCGGCCGTCAGCGTGCAGCCGCCGTCGTCGTCGGGGGTGAACTCCAGCACCAGGTCGAAGCGGGCGGCCGGGCGGGGCAGCGGGTGCTCGGCGAAGCGCAGGCCCCCGGCGGGCGCCGGGGTGACGGGGGTCTGCTGGACGACGACGACCTGGACCAGCGGGGTGCGGCCGGGGTCGCGGGGCGGGGCCAGTTCCTCGACCACCCGGTCGAAAGGCACCTCGGCGTGGGCGAAGGCGTCCAGCAGGGTGGTGCGCATGCCCGCCACGAAGTCGTCGACGGTGGCCCGCTCGTCCACGTCGCCGCGCAGCACCACGGTGTTGACGAAGAAGCCGGTCACCTCCTCCAGTTCCCGCCGGTCCCGCCCGTTGGTGACGGTGCCGAAGGCCACGTCCCGCTGGCCGGAGTGGCGCGAGAGCAGCAGCGCGCACGCCCCGGCGAACAGGGTGAACACCGTGGTGCCGCGGCCGGCGGCGAGGTGGCGCAGCCGGTCGACCAGGTCGGCCGGCAGCCGGTGGCGGTGCGCCGCGCCGTTGGTGGTGCGCTGCTCGGGCCGGGGGCGGTCGGTGGGCAGGCGCAGGGTCGGCAGGTCGGCGAGGGTGTGCTTCCAGTAGGCGAGGTCGGGTGCGTGGTCGGTCCGGCGGTGCTGCTCCCAGTGGGCGAAGTCGGGGTACTGGAGGGCGGGGGCGGGCAGGGCGTCGGGTTCGCCGGTGGCCTCCGCCCGGTAGAGGGCGGCCAGTTCGCGGGTGAGGACGCCCACCGACCAGCCGTCGGTGACGATGTGGTGCTGGGCCAGCAGCAGCAGGTGCTCCTCGGCGGCGAGCCGGACCAGCAGCGCCCGGGCGAGCGGGCCCCGGGCGAGGTCGTAGGGCCGTTCCAGTTCCTCGGCCAGCAGGCGTTCGGCCGCCGGGGCGCGCTCCTCCTCGGGCAGGGCGCCGAGGTCCTCGGTGCGCAGCGGCAGCTCCGCCCGCTCGGCGACGCGCTGCACCAGCTGCCCGTCGAGGCTGGCGACGGTGGTGCGCAGCGAGTCGTGCCTGGCGGTGAGCCGCCGCAGGGCCCGGTCGAGGGCGTCCCGGTCGAGGGCGCCGTGCAGCCGCAGGGCCACGCCGGTGTGGTTGCCGGTACCGCCGGGGGCGACGTCGTCCAGGAACCAGAGCCGGCGCTGGGCGCTGGACAGCGGCAGCGGCTCCCCGCGCGGGGCGGGCGGGATCGGCCCGGTCGGTGCGGCGGCGGGCACCGCGTCGAGCAGCGGGGCGAGGGCGGCGACGGTGCGGGCGGTGAAGACGTCGCGCAGGGTGAGCCGGACGCCGAGGCGTTCGGTGATCCGGGTCAGGGTGCGGGCGGCGAGGACGGAGTCGCCGCCGAGGTCGAAGAAGTCGTCCTCCACCCCCACGGCGTCGTGGCCGAGCACCTCGGCCCAGACGGCGGCCAGGGCCCGCTCCCGCTCGGTGCGCGGGGCGGTGCTCCCGGCGGCGGCCTGCCGGGCGGGCGCGGGCAGCGCCCGCTGGTCGATCTTGAGCTGCGGGGTGAGCGGGAACCCGGCCAGCACGACGACGGCGGCGGGCACCAGGTGGGCGGGCAGCGCGGCGGCCAGGGCGGTGCGCAGCTCGGCCGGGTCGGGGGCGTGCCGCGGGTCGGCGGGCGTGGCGTAGCCGACCAGCCGGGTGTGGCCGGGCTCGTCCTCGCGGACCGTCACGACGGCCTGGTCGACGGCGGGGTGGGCGCGCAGCGCGGCCTCGATCTCGCCCGGTTCGATCCGGAAGCCGCGGACCTTGACCTGCCGGTCGAGCCGGCCGAGGAACTCCAGTTCCCCGTCGGCCCTCCAGCGGGCCCGGTCGCCGGTGCGGTAGAGCCGGGCGCCGGGCGCGCCGAAGGGGTCGGCGACGAAGCGCGCGGCGGTCAGGCCGGGTCGGCCGAGGTAGCCGCGGGCGACGCCCTCGCCGCCGAGGTACAGCTCGCCGTCGGTGCCGGGCGGCTGGGGCCGCATGGCCTCGTCGAGCACGTACACCCGGGCGTGCGGCAGGGCGCCGCCGATGGTGGGTGAACCGGCGCCGGCGGTGAGCGGGCCGGTCCAGGTGGCGACGATGGTGGCCTCGGTCGGACCGTAGGAGTTGATCATGCGTCGGCCGGGCGCCCAGCGGTCGACCAGTTCGGCGGAGCAGGCCTCGGCCCCGACGATCAGGGTGCGCAGGTGGCGGCCCGCGCCGGCGGGGACGGTGGCCAGGGCGGCGGGCGGGATCAGGGTGTGGGTGATGCGGTGCTCGTCCAGGACGGCGGCGAGCTCCTCGCCCAGCCAGGGGCCGTCCGGGGGGATCACCAGGGTGGCGCCGGTGAGGACGGAGACGAACAGTTCCAGGACGGAGGCGTCGAAGCTGGGCGAGGAGAACTGGAGCACCCGGTCGCCGGGCCGCAGCGCGTAGTTCTCGACGGCCGCGGCGGTGAAGCCGGCGATCCCCCGGTGGGTGACGACGACGCCCTTGGGGGTGCCGGTGGAGCCCGAGGTGTAGATCACGTACGCCGGGTGGTCGGTGCCGGCCGGGGCCGGATCGCCCGTGCCGTCCGCGGCGCCCGGCCCGTCCGGGCCCGCGGGCAGGGCGGTCTCCAGGGCCCGGCTCACGGCGGCCGGGTCGTCCAGGACGATCGCGGGGGCGGCGTCGGCGAGCATCAGCGCCCGCCGCTCGGCGGGGTAGGCCGGGTCCACGGGCAGGAAGGCGGCGCCCGCCCGGACGACGGCCAGTTCGGCGGCGACCAGCTCCATGGAGCGCGGCAGGACCAGCGCCACCGTCCGCTCCGGGCCGGCGCCGCGCCGGCGCAGGTCACGGGCCAGCCGCTCGACGCGCTCCGCCAGGTCCCGGTAGGTCCAGTTGCGCCGGCCGTCGGTCACCGCGGGCGCGAGCGGGGTGCGGGCCGCCTGGGCGGCGAACAGCGCGTCCAGGGTCCGGGGCGTCGGGGAGGTGCCTGTGGGGACTTCGGTGGTGCCGCCGGCCTGCGGCGGGGCGGACGGGTGCACGGGCCGGGCAGGCCGGTCGGCCATGGCGGAAGGTCCTTCCGATGGGGGCGACGACGAGGGCACCGGGGCAGGCGGTAGCCCGCCCTCGGGCCCGGAGGAACAGGGGAACGGGAACACGGTGGAACAGCGGAACGGTGGTGCGGCAGTGCGGTGGGCAGGCGGTGCGGGGGTCGGGCGTACGGCTGCGGGGCCGACCGGCTCAGCCGGCGGCGGCCCGGCGGGCCGTGCGCCCGGAGACCTGCACCCGGTCGACGCGGCCGGTGGCCAGGTCCCGGTGGAAGCGTCCGCCGGGCTCGGGGCGGCCGGTGTCGGGGGCGAGCAGGTCGTAGGAGAGGTCGGTGTAGCAGCGCAGCGGGATCGGCGGGTCGCCGTCGACCGAGAGGGTGGCCGTTCCGTCGCCGGCCGCCTCGATCCGGTAGCGGACCGAGCCGTTGCGGTAGTCGCCCGCGCATCCGGCCAGGGTCCCGGGTTCGGCGAGCGGCACGGGTCCGCGCGCGTCCACCGGTTCGATCGCCGCGGGCACCCGCAGCCCGGCCGACTCCTCCAGTTCGGCCGCGAGCTCGCGCCAGAGCGCGGTGGCGGCGCCGGCGTTGCCGGTGAAGGCGACCACCACTCCGCTGTCCGGGTCGGCCCGCAGGTGGCAGGAGGTGCCCATGGCGTTGCCGTCGTGGCCGCACCAGAAGCGCCCGTCCTGCCGGTAGAGCGCCACGCCGGCGCCCCAGCCGTCCGCGAGCGCTCCGGGCCGGGCGGCGGGCTGCGGGCGGCGCATCAGCTCGGCGACGTCCGGGGGCAGCGTCTTGGACCGGCCGACCAGGGCGGCGCCGAGGGCGGCGAGGTCCGCGGCACTGGCCAGCAGGGCGCCGGCCGGGGCTTCCAGCGGGGCCAGGTTCTGCCGGACCGCCCGGGGCCGGCCGGTCGCGGCGTTGAGCGCGTGGCCGGCGGCGACCGGTCGCCCGGGCGCGGCCGTGTCGACGAACACCGGCCCGGTGCCGAAGGGTTCGAGCAGCAGGGCGCGCGCCGCCTCCTGCCAGGGCATCCCGGTCACCGTCTCGACCAGGCGCCCGGCGGCGACGTAGCCGGCGTTGGAGTAGGAGAAGTCCGTCCCGGGCCGGAACAGCGCGTCCGGGGCGGTGCACACGGCGGACAGGTAGCGGGTGGCGGTGGTGCGGGCGGCGGCGTCGGAGTCCGGCCCGGTGGGCAGTCCGCCGGTGTGGCCCAGGAGGTGACGAATCGTTACTTCAGGCAGCTGCCGGAGCTCCGGAAGGTACTCGGCGGCCGGCTCGTCGAGGTCGAGGTCGCCGTCGTCGGCGAGCAGCATCACCAGGGCGGCCGTGTAGGGCTTGGTGAGCGATCCCACCGGAACGGCGGTGTCCTCGGTGAAGGGCTCCGCGGTGGCGGTGTCGGCCACCCCGGTGTGCAGGGCGACGGTCTCCGCGCCGGTGTCCAGCACCAGCTGGGCACCGGGCACCCGGTGGGCGCGCGCGAGCGTGTCGAGCCGGTGCTGCAGCTCGCTGCGCAGGACCTGCGGAACCCGTTCTCGTACGGGCGCCGGACTGGCGTAGGGCATGGCGGAAGCTCCCGTTGACTGGTTCTCGGGTGCGGGCGCGCCGGGCGCCCGCAAGGGAATTGCGGATCGGAGTGCGGCACAGCGGGGAATTTCCGGCCGTCGGCGCCGCCCGCTTCAGGACGCGCGGGAACGAGGGGAATCGCGGGATGCCCCGTCGCCCACGACCGGCCGGCCCGGCATCGGGAATCCCCGGGGCACCGGCGACCGGGCGCCGCACCCGCCCTCGCGGAGCCGTTCCGGGGGCGCATCGACGTGCCCGGGGCGGACGGTGCGAATGCGACCCGAATTCCCCGCCGCACGATGAACGGCGGGCCGGCGCGCGGTGAACCGCGAACGGCCGAATACCCTACCCCGCCGGAACGGTCGGACAGAATCCCGTCCCCCGGCGACCAGCCGCTCTCCCGGCCCCCACCTGCGCAATGGCCGTACCCGGCATGTCCATCCCCCCTGTTTGCGATCCGTCCCCGCACCCGTCGTGCGGAACGCGCCGACGCGGCCGGGGAGCCGCAGAATCCCTGCCGTCCCGAACGCCCGGACGACGAACGCGCAACAGTCTTCACGGCGGGTCAGCCGCTCGCAACCCCTTCCGATTGAACGGAAAGCGACTCCGTCGGTAATCGGAACGCCAAAATCCCTGGTGCGACTCCCGGCCGTGCCCGGAGCACCCGAGAACGGGCTCGAATTCTTTGGCCGAAAATATGAGGTTCAGATCTCACCAGCCACTCGAACAGCTATTCGCAGCAATATCCGAGTGATTTCCCGGACGACTGTGACGGAAGTGCCGGAATACAACGGAATCAATCGGGTGAGCCGTGAGTGAAACCGCCCGGACCCGACAACAGGTCCAGCGCGGCGTCGACGAGCACCCCGGGGGCCGGGCCGACGTCCAGCACCGCACCCCGCTCGTCCGGCTGGAGCGGTTCGAGCGCGGCGAGCTGCGAACCGAGCAGCGACCCCGGCATGAAGTGGCCGGTGCGCCCGCCGATCCGCTCCACCAGCAGCTCGCGGCTCCCCGTCAGATGCAGGAAGAAGGCGTCCGGGCCGGCCTCCCGCAGGACGTCCCGGTAGCGCCGCTTCAGCGCGGAGCAGGTCACCACACCGCCGGTGCCCGCCGCGTCCCGTTCGCGCAGCCACCGCCCGACGGCCTCCAGCCAGGGCCGGCGCCGCCCGTCGTCGAGCGGGATGCCGGCCGCCATCCGGGCGATGGAGTCCGGCCGGTGGAAGTCGTCCCCGTCCGCGAAGGGCACCCCCAGGCGCTCCGCGAGCAGCCGGCCCACCGTCGACTTGCCGGTGCCGGCCACCCCCATGACCACGACGCACGGGGCGCGGCGCTCGTTGCCCCGGGCCATCGGCGCCCCTACCCCCAGAACTGCGGGGGCGGCCCCTGCGAGCCGGCCGGGTACTCCTCCAGCGGCACCAGGCCCCGCTCCCAGCCGGTCAGCACCGGTTCCAGCACCCGCCAGGCCTCCTCCGCCTCGTCGCCGCGGATGGACAGCGCCGGGTCCCCGTTCAGGACGTCCAGCAGCAGCCGGCCGTAGGCGGGCAGCTCCTGCGGGTCCATCCGCGCGGTCATCGAGAACGGGGCCAGCCCGTGGGCGTGGGCGCCGATGCCGGTCAGGTCCAGGGTCAGCCCCTCCGGCTCCAGTTCGAAGCGCAGCACGTTGGGCCGGGCCTCCTCGCCCCGGCCGAACGGCAGGTGGGGCACCGGGCGGAAGTGCACCGCGACCTCCTTGCGGTCCTCGCCCAGGGCCTTGCCGCTGCGCAGCCGGAACCTCGTCCCGGCCCACCGCCAGCTGGTCAGCTCAAGTTCCACCTCGGCGAAGGTCTCGGTGCGGCGCTCCGGGTCGACGCCCTCCTCCTCGGCGTAGGCGGGGACGTCGCGCTCCCCGATCCGGCCGGGCAGGTAGCGGGCCCGGCGGGTGCGGTGCACCACGTCGTGCTCGGTCAGCGGCCGTACGGAGCGCAGCACGTCCACCTTGCGGTTGCGCAGGTCCCGTTCGCCGAGCGTGATCGGCGGCTCCATGGCCACCAGGCAGAGCAGCTGCAGCAGATGGTTCTGGATCATGTCCTTGAGCGCCCCGACCTGGTCGTAGTACCCGGCCCGGCCCTCCAGCGCCAGCGTCTCGTCCCAGACGATGTCCACCTCGGAGATGTGGGTGCTGTTCCAGATCGGCTCCAGCACCCGGTTGGCCAGCCGGCTGCCGAGGACGTTCTGGACGGTCGTCATGGCCAGGAAGTGGTCGACCCGGAACACCGCCCGCTCCGGCAGGAGCTCGGCGAGCAGCCGGTTCAGTTCCTGGGCGCCGGCCAGGTCCTCGCCGAACGGCTTCTCCAGCACGATCCGGCTGCCGGCCGGCAGGCCCGCCGCGTGCAGGGCGGTGATCGCGGCGGGGAAGAGGGCCGGCGGGAGGGCGAGGTAGACGGCCACCGGCCCCTCGCCGGCGACGACCGCGGCCACGTCCGCGGGGTCGGTGACGTCGGCCCGCCGGTAGCGGACGGCGGCCGCCACCGCCTCCCTGGCCCCGGCCGGGAGGTCGCCGGCGTGCCGGTCGAGCCTTGCCGCGGCCCAGCCGCGGTACCGCTCGGTGTCCCAGTCCTCCCTGCTCGCCCCGGTCACCCGCAGCGAGTCGCCGACGTGTCCCGCCGCCCGCAGCGCGGCCAGCGCCGGCAGCAGGAAGCGGGCGCTGAGGTCCCCGGTCGCGCCGAGGATCGCGAGCCGGTCGATCATCCCCGCCCGCCCGTCCTCGCCCGGCCGAGGCTCACACCGCCGGCGATGATCCCGATGTGGCTGAACGCCTGGGGGAAGTTGCCCATGAACTCTCCTGTGGACGGGTTGATCTGCTCGGACATCAGCCCCAGCGGGCTCGCCCGGGAGCACAGCGAGTCGTACAGCTCCTCCGCCTCCTCGATCCGGCCCTGGCCGACCAGGTTCTCGACCAGCCAGAAGCTGCACAGGACGAAGGCGCCCTCGTCGCCCGGCAGGCCGTCCGGGGACTCCTCGTGGAGGTAGCGGTAGAGCAGCCCGCCGCCCGCCGACAGGCGCTCGGCCACGGCCGCGGCGGTCGCCACCATCCGCGGGTGGTCGGCCGGCACCACCTGGCGCAGCGGCAGCGCGAGCAGGCTCGCGTCCAGCGCGCCGCCGCCGTCCAGGTGGGCGCTGAGGGTCCCGGCGTCCTCGTCCCAGGACTGCTCCAGGATGAGCCGGCGCAGCTCCTCTGCCGAGGCGCGCCAGCGGTCCGTCCCGGCGGGCCGGCCGAGCCGCTCGCCGATCCGCGCGGCCCGGTCCAGGGCCACCTGGCACAGGCCCGCCGAGTAGGTGAACACCCGGCCCTCGCTGCGCACCTCCCAGATGCCCTGGTCCGGCTGCCGCCAGGCCTGCCCGGCGGTGTCGGCCAGCTTGGCCAGGCCGGCCCAGAGCGCGGGCTGGATCTCGCCGCCGGCGCGCAGCCACTGCTCGGCGCAGTCCAGGATCTCGCCGTACACGTCGTGCTGGCGCTGGTCGGTCGCGCCGTTGCCCCAGCGCACCGGGGCGGAACGCTGGTAGCCCTCCAGTTCGCCGTCCTCGATCTCGTCCGGCACCGGGCCGCCCCGCAGGTCGTACATGATCCGGGGCCCCCGGCTGGCCTCGAAGGCGTCCAGGACCCAGCCGAGGAAGGCGTCGGCCTCGCCCCGGAAGCCGATCCGGCGCAGCGCGAACACGGCGAACGCCGCGTCGCGGATCCAGCTGTAGCGGTAGTCCCAGTTGCGGATCCCGCCGATCGGCGCGGGCAGCGAGGAGGTGGGCGCCGCGACCAGCGAGCCGTTGGCCCAGTCGTCGCAGAGCTTCAGGGTGATCGCGGCCCGCCGGACCAGGGGCTCCCGGGGGCCGTCGTACGAGAAGTGCCCCATCCAGCGCCGCCAGGCCTCGGCGGTGCCCTTCAGGGTCGCGTCGGCGTCGAAGCGGTGGTGGCGGTGGAAGCGGCCCCAGGACAGCACGAGGTCCAGGCGTTCGCCCTGCCGCAGCTCGTGGGTGCTGTGCAGGCCGGTCAGCGGACGGTTGGAGCGCAGGTGCAGGCGCAGGTCCGGGCGCCGGTGGGGCCGCACCTCCAGTCCGCTGAACAGGGCCCGGGCCTGCGCGCCGCCGCGCGGCTCCAGTTCCGCGCGCAGCCGGACGGTCCCGTCCACCACCACGGCGGAGCGCACGAGTTCGCCCCGGTCGGCCGGTACGTCGTCGGTGAGGTCGGCGCCGGAGCGCAGGGTCAGCGCGTCGGTGACGCGCACCAGGCCGGTGGGGCCGCGCAGTTCGGTGATCAGGACGCCGGTGTCCGGTTCGTAGCGCTGCCTGGCCTCGACGAGGTCCTCCGGGGCGAGGGTGAAGTGCCCGCCGCGCGCGTGGTCCAGCAGGCCGCAGAACAGCGGTTCGGAGTCGAACCGGGGCAGGCACAGCCACGGGATGGCACCGTCCAGGCCGACCAGGGCGGCGGTCGCGCCGTTCCCGATCAGGCCGAGGTCCTCCAGCGGCAGGTAGCCCTGGCGCCGGTGAACGGGCCGGAACGGTGGGTCGGGGTCGTGCATGCCGCCTCGCTTCCGCAGTGCCGGGGAGTCGGTCGAGGGGGAGGTGGTCCCGGTGCGGCTCCCGCTCCGCCGGCGGCCGGTGACCGGCCGCGCGGCCGACGGCTCCCACCTTCCCGGGGATCGGGCCGGTCCGCGATCCGGCCGCTGCCGGCTGCGGTGCATTCCGGTGAAAGACCCCGGCCCCCGCGGCCCGCCGCCGCCCGCGCGGCCCTGCCGGGCACGGTGGGGCAGCTGCTAGCGTCTGAGCCCGGACGATGGACGGCGGACGGCGGAGGTTGCTGTGGTGGACAGGGGCGCGGAGCGGGCCTTCATCGGGTCGTTCACCTCGACGGGCGGGCGCGGGATCGTCCTGGCCGCGCTGGACCCGGACACCGGGGCGCTGACCGCCACCGGGGCCGTCGACGCCGTGGACCCGTCCTACCTCGCCCTCGGGCTCGCCACGGGCGGCCCCGTGCTCTACGCCGTGTCCGAGACGGCGCCGGGCGCCGTCACCGCCTACGACATCGCCGGTCCGGTTCCCCGCCCGCTCGGCGCCCCGGTCCCGGTGGACGGGGACCACCCCACCCACCTGAGCCTCGCCCGGGGCCGGCTGCTGACCGCCAACTACGGCTCCGGCAGCGTCAGCGTGCTGCCGCTCGCCGCCGACGGCACCCCGCGGCCCCCGAGCACCGTGCTGCGCCACCGGGGCAGCGGGCCGCACCCGGACCGCCAACGGGCCCCGCACGCCCACCAGGTGCTCCCCGACCCGTCGGGGCGCTGGGTGCTCGCGGTCGACCTCGGCACCGATTCGGTGCGGATCTGCGCCCTGGACCCGGCGACGGGAGGGCCGGCCCCGCACTCGGAGACCGCGCTGCCGCCCGGCACCGGTCCTCGGCACCTGGCCTTCCACCCCTCCGGCCGCCACGCGTACGTGCTCGGCGAGCTGCGCCCCGTGGTGACGGTCTGCCGCTGGGACGCGGCGGCCGGGGCCCTCGAACCGGTCGCGGAGGTCCCGCTGTTCCCCGAGGGCTTCGAAGGCCCGGTCTCCCCGTCGGCCCCGGTGGTCTCCCCCGACGGCCGGTTCCTGTGGGCGGCGGAGCGCGGCACCGACACCATCGTGGTGCTCGCCCTCGACGGGACGGGCGAGCGGGCCCGGGTGGTCACCTCGGTGCCCTGCGGCGGCCGCTGGCCGCGGGACCTGGTGCTGGGCCCCACGGGCACCCGCCTGTACGCGGCGAACGAGCACTCCGGCGACGTCACCTGGTTCGAGGTGGACGGCGCGACGGGCGTCCCCCGCCGGGCGGGCTCGCTGGCCGTCCCGTCGGCGTCCACCGTGCTCTTCGGCTGACCGCGGCGCCGGGTCCGCCCCAGGGCGCCCGGCCGGTCACTCCTCCTCGGCGCGGACCACCACGACCGGGACGGTGGCGTGCCGGGTGCAGTGCTGCGCCACCGAGCCCAGCAGCATCCCGGTGAAGCCGCCGAGGCCGCGGCTGCCCACCACCAGCAGGTCCGCCCCCCGGGCCGCCTCGACCAGCGCCCCCGCCGGGGTGCCGTGGCGCGCCTCGGTGCGCACCTCGACCGGCGGCCGCTCCCCCACGGCCTGCCGGACGGCCCGGTCGGCCTCCTGCCGCGCCCGGCCCTCCAGCGCCGCCTCGTCGGTGATCCCCGGGGGGAACCAGCCGCGGGCGCCGTGGTACGTCGGGTACTCCCAGGCGATCACCGCCACCACCGCACCGCCGGTGAGCTCCGCCTGGCGCACGGCCCAGCGCAGCGCCCGCCGGGACGGCTCCGAGCCGTCCACCCCGACCACGATGCGGCCCTTGTCCTCAGGCCGGTCGGCCATGGCTCCTCCTCGACTCGACGGCGGCGGGGGATCGCACCGGTCGGTGGTCCGCCGTCACCGGGCTCGGTGTCCAGCCTGGTACCGACCGCACCGGGCGCGCAGTGCGGCTGGTCCGGGCGGGTGGGTGGGCCGCGGCCGACGACGGGCGGGTCCCGGGTCGGCGGCGCGGGCGCACCGACTGGAAACCCGCACATGAAAACGGATATCGTTTCGCCGGATCCCCCGTGCCGGACCGGTTGCGGGGCCATATGAACATGACAAACACTGGCAGAAGGCGAAGCCTCGAATGCGCACGGACACGGCGGGAGTCGGGATGCGAGTGGACGCCGCGCTGGCCGGGACCTGGGTGGACCGCTGGGAGCGCCAGCAGGAGCGGTACGCCGTGGAGCGCGAGGAGCGCTTCACCGTCATCGCCGACGTACTGGAACAGACCGTCGGACACCGCGGGCGGCCGCTCGTCGCCGATCTCGGCAGCGGCCCCGGCTCGCTGTCGGCGCGCGTCGCCGCCCGCCTGCCGCACGCCGAGATCCTCGCCGTCGACATCGACCCGCTGCTGCTCGCCCTCGGCCGCGCCCGGCACCCCGAGGTCGCCCGCTGGATCGAGACCCTGATCGGCCGCCCGGGCTGGATCGGGGACCTCGGGCTCGATCGCCCGCTGGACGCCGTGGTGTCCACCACCGCGCTGCACTACCCACCGCCGGACGCGCTGCTCGGGATCTACCGCGACCTCGCGGGCGTGCTGCGGCCCGGCGGCGTCCTGGTCAACGGCGACCACCTGATCCCCGAGGACCGGCCGCTCGCCGAGCTCGCCCTCGCGATCGGCCGGCGCCGCGCCCAGCGCCGGGGCGCCGACGCCGCCGAGGACTGGTCCCAGTGGTGGGCCGCGGCCGGGCGGGTCCCCGAGTTCGCCGACCTGCTGACGGCCCGCGAGCGGCAGCTGCCCCCGACCGACGGCGCCGGCAACGGCCTGTCGGCCGCCCGGCACGGCGAACTGCTGCGGGAGGCCGGCTTCCGGCAGGCCGGACCGGTGTGGCAGTACGGCACCAGCTCCGTCCTCGTCGCCCTGCGCTGACCCCGGCCCGGAAAGCGATCCGGAGCGACCCCTCCGGGAGGCGATCCGGAGCACCGGTTTCCGTACCGGCACAGTCTTTGCGAGCGCGTGGCACACGCGCCCTGTTGATCACCCAGGGAAACGGTTAGCGTTTCCCTCGGTCGCCGACGCCCGCCGCGGTGGGAGCCGCACGCGGCGTCCGACCGCGCGCGCCACGCCGACGCGCGGACCGCCGGGGGACGCGGGCCGACACGGGGCAGCCTGTCGGCGGCTGCGGCCCCCTCCGCCGACTTCTCACGGAGAGCTGGTTTCGCATGCGGCCCTTACCGCTGTATCTCGAACCACGGCTGGAGCCCCCGCTCCGATCCCTCCTGGAGGAACGCGACCTCCTCCACACCCTCACCGATGCCCTGGGATCGCCCCTCAACCTGCTCCTGCCCGAGCAGATCGCCGAGAACCTGGCACGCTTCCAGGCGGTCTACCGCAAGCACCACCTCACCGGCCGGATCCACTTCGCCCACAAGGCGAACCGCTCCAGCGCCCTGGTCCGCCGGCTCGCCGCCACCGAGGCCGGACTGGACGTCGCCTCGCTCGCCGAGCTCCAGCACGTGCTCGGAGCCGGCTGCCCGCCCGAGCGGATCATGGCGACCGGGCCGAAGAACCGCGAGTACCTCTGGCTGGCGGCCCGCACCGGCGTCACCGTCCACCTCGACTCCCGCGCCGAACTCGACGACCTGGCCGACCTTGTGCGCAAACAGGCCCTGCCCCCGGTGCGCGTCATGCCCCGGCTGTCGGGCTTCCGGGCCCCGGGGACCACCGTCCTCACCCGGCCGAGCCGGTTCGGCACCGACGTCGGCGAGCTGACGGAGCTGATCGACGCGCTCGAACGCCACCGGGACGCCGTGGAGACGACCGGCGTCGCCTACCACCTGGACACCACCGGCGTACCGGAGAAGGCCGTCGCCCTGGAAACCTGCATCACGGTGCTGAACGAGTGCCGGCGCCGGGGGCTGCGGCCCCGCACCGTCGACATCGGCGGCGGGTTCGGGGTCGACTACCTCGCCGACGCCGGCCAGTGGGAGCGGTACACCACCGAACTGACCCGTGCCGTCCTGGGCAAGCGGCCCGCGCTGACCTGGCAGGGCCACGGCTACGGGCTGCGCAACGAGTCCGGCAGACTGCGCGGCACCCTCGGCCTGTACCCGGCGCACCGCCCGGTCGCCGCCGAGGCCTACCTGGACGAACTGCTCTCCTGCCCGGCGCCCACGCTCGGACGGCCGCTCGGCACCCTGCTGCTGGAGAACCTGTACGACCTGGCGGTGGAGCCCGGCCGGGCGCTGGCCGACCAGTGCGGGGCCACCCTCGCCCGCGTCCTGGAGGTCCGGCACACGGCGGCCGGCGAACACCTGGTGCGGCTGGAGATGAACGCGCGGGACGTCGGCCTGGAGGAGCACGGGGTGCTGATGGACCCTCTGCTGATCCCCCGGCCCGGTGCGCCGGCCACGCCCGGCGCGTCGGACGGCCCCTCGGACCGCCGCTCGGACGGCTCACCGGACGGCCCGCCGGGGGACCCGGTCGGGGTCTACCTGATCGGCAACCTCTGCCTGGAGACCGACCTGATCACCCGCCGGACGGTCTTCCTGCCCCGCCTCCCCGCCCCCGGCGACCTGCTCGCCTTCGCCAACACCGCGGGCTACCTCATGGACTTCAGCGCCGGCCGCGCGCTGCGCCAGCCCGTGGCGCGCAAGGTCGCCGCGTACCGGCAGGACGGCGCCTGGCGCTGGCGCCTGGACGAGCAGTACTGGCCCGTCGACGTGACGGCCGCCGCAGGACACCGGGGGGACGGACAGGCATGAGGTACGACAGCATCACCGACGCGATCGGCAACACCCCGCTGGTCCGGATCGACCCGGCGGTCACCGGCCTGCGGCACATCGACCTGTACGCCAAGCTGGAGATGCTCAACCCGTTCGGATCCGTCAAGGACCGCGCCGCCTGGAACATGACCCGCGAGGCCCTGCCCGGCGCCGTCGAACGCGGCGACACCGTCGTGGAACTGTCCAGCGGCAACACCGCCAAGGCACTCGCGCTGATCGCCGGCCTGCACGGACTGCCCTTCAGGAGCGTCACCAACCGGATGAAGGTCCCCGAGGTCAAGGACCTGCTCCTGCTGCTGGGCGCGGAGATCGAGGAACTGCCCGGCCGCACCGAGTGCCTCGACCCGACCGACACCGACGACCCGCTCACCCGCATCCACCGGATGCTCTCCGAGACGGACTCCGGCTACCTGCACACCGACCAGTACTACAGCCCGCTCAACCTCGACGCCCACCTCACCGGCACCGGGCCGGAGATCGTCCGGGACCTCGACGGCCGCGCCCCCGACCACTTCATCGCCTGCGTCGGCACCGCCGGTTCGTCCACCGGCGTCGCGGCCGTGCTGCGCGCCCACAACCCGGCCGTCGAGGTGCTCGGACTGGTCGCCCACAAGTCCGACTTCATCCCCGGCATCCGCACCATCGACGAGGTGCACGAGGTCGGGCTGTTCGACCCCGCCACCTACGACGCCATCGCGTCGGTCACCTCCGACCAGGCCATCGAGGGCATGCTCACCCTGCTGCGCCGCTGCGGCCTGCCGGCCGGCCCGACCGGCGGCGGCGCCCTCTTCGGCGCCCTGCGCCACCTGCGCACCGTGGACGCCGAGTTGACGCGACGTGGAGGCGGCGAACGGCACACCGCCGTCTTCATCGTCTGCGACCGGGTGGAGAGCTACCTCAGCTACGTCCGCCGCCGCCGGCCCGAGCTGTTCAACCAGCCCGCCCGGCCGAACTCGGTGGAGGCCGTGACCCCGGCCGAGCTGGCCGCCGCCCGGACCGTCGAGGTCGACGCCGCCCGGAAGTGGATCGCCGAGGACCGGCCGCTCGTGGTCGACCTGCGCGGTCCGTTCGCCTACGCGGCCCTGCACATCGAGGGCTCGATCAACATCGTGGACGAGCTGTTCGACGAACTCCTGCACGGCGGACTGCCGTTCGGCACCCACCAGCCGGTGCTGCTGGCCTGCCCGGTCGGCGAGAAGTCCGCCCGGTACGCCGCGCTGCTCGCCCGGATGGGACACCGGGACGCGCGCAGCCTCACCGGCGGCATCATCGCCTGGCGCGACGCGGGCGCCCCACTGGTCCGGGACTGAGCGGAGCCGGCCATGACCACCCTCACCGAGCTCCACGACTGGCACCGCGACCTGCGGGCGCAGTTCCCCATCATCACCGGCAACCCGGACCGGGCGTACCTGGACAGCGCGGCCACCTCGCAGAAGCCCCGGGCGGTGCTCGACGCCGTCCAGCGCTACCTGACCACCGCCAACGCCAACGCCGGCCGCGGCACCTACACCTGGGCCAACGCCACCACCGCGCTGGTCGACCGCACCCGCACCCGGGTCGCCCGCTTCCTCGGCGACCCGGCACCGCAGCAGCACTCCGGCGTCCACTTCGTCAGCGGCACGACCGAGGGGCTGCGCACGGTGGCCCGGGACTGGCTCCCCCACCACCTGCGGGACGGCGACGAGATCATCGTGCCGTTCGCCGACCACCAGGCGAACGCGCTGCCGTGGCTGGAGGCCCAGCGGCTGCTGGCCGGCCAGGGCGTGCGCATCACGGTGCGCGAGCTGCCGTACGACCCGGCCTCCCACGACTACGACCACCGCGCGCTGGCCGGACTCGTCACCGACCGCACGGCGTTCGTCGCCGCCACCCATGTGCACCACGTGTACGGCGGCGACATGAACGTCCACCGCATCCGGGCCGCGGTCGGCCCGGACGTGCCGATCTGCCTGGACGCCGCGCAGAGCGTCGGCCACCTGCCGGTGGACGTCGGCACGCTGGACGTCGACTTCGTGGTCTTCTCCGGACACAAGGCCATGGCCCTGCCCGGCACCGGCGCGGTGTGGGCCCGCAACACCCGGGGCCCGGTCTTCACCCCCGGCGGCTGGAACGGCACGCCCAACACCTGCGGGATCGCCGCCCTGGAGGCCGCCCTGGACTGGCTCGACGCCGCCGGGCCGGACCGCGTCCGGCGGTGGAACACCGCCCTGGCCGCCCGGCTCACCGACGGGCTGCGCACCCTGGACCCGTACGAGGTCCTCGGCTGCCGGTCGAGCCTGGCCGCCGGTTCCGCGGTCCAGCAGCGCGAGGGCATCGTCACCTTCCGGCACCGCGGGATCGGCTCCAACGACCTGGGCTTCGTCCTCGACAGCCACGGCCTGATGGTGCGCGCCGACGGGCACTGCCAGGCAAGGGCCGGGGAGCGCGAGAGCTCGGTGCGGGTGAGCCTGCACGTGTACAACGGCCCGGAGGAGATCGACCGGCTGCTCTCCGTGCTGCGCGGGCTGCGGTAGCGGCCCGGGGAGGAGGGGGGAGGTTTGCCCCCATGCCCCCCCCCCCCCCACCGCCTCACCCCGCCAGCACCGCGCTCAACACCCCATCACATCCCCACGCAGCC
>NZ_JBHVJT010000010.1:136316-140790 GCF_042798815.1 Kitasatospora sp. NPDC057738
GCTTGCATGTGTACAATGGCCGGGAGGAGGTGGCCTGCCTGCTCTCTGTGCTGCGCGGGTTGTGGTAGCGCCCGGCCCCGGTCGCGGCGTTCCCCCCCCGGGCCGCTCCGCCGGCGTGGAGTCGGGCGCCGCCGGCGGGCCGTCACATCCGCTGGAGGTTCCGCACCAGTCCGGTCATCTTCGGCGAGGGGGCGACGTTCAGCTCGCGCTGCAGGAACGAACGGTAGTGCTGGTACGAGCGCAGCGCGCTGGCGAGGTTGCCCTCGGCGAGGTGCACCTCGACCACGATCCGGTGGGCCGTCTCACGGACCGGGTCGATGGCGATCGCCGCCAGCGCGGTCTGCAGCGCCGACAGATAGCGCTCCGCGTCGCACAGTTGGTGCGCCAGCCCCTCCAGGGCGTACAACCGCAGCTGGTCCCACCGCTCCCGCTCCAGCGTCAGCCACTCCTCCTCCCAGCCCGGCAGCAGCTCGGCGGCGAGGTCGTCCACGATGTCGTCGCAGCTGACCGGCAACCGGTCGAGCCCGGACACGACCTGCCGTGCGGAGCAGCGCGCCGACCGCAGGTCCACCCGGACCGCCGGGGCGAGGCGCAGCCACTGCCCCGGGCTCTCGACCGGTATGGCCCGGCCGCGCCGCACGTGGTAGAGGGCGGTGCGCAGGTTCGCGGCCGAGCGGTGCTGGGTGCAGTCCGGCCAGAGCCGTTCGGCGACCGCCCCGCGCTGGACGCCGCCGTCGTGCAGGGCGAGGAACGCCAGCAGGTGCTGAGCACTCACCGGAAGGGACACACAGCGTCCCGCGTCGGTGGCCTCGAAGCCCCGCAGCAGCTCGATGCCCGGACCGTCCCACAACACACCCCCAACTCTGTCCCGGCAGTCCGTCGCCCGCACCCGTTCGGACGTGCCCCGGTTGCGGCCGGGGCCCGTCACGGCCGTGTCCGTCCGGCCCCGGACCACCGTCGCGCGTGCGTCGAACGGACGTTGTGACGGCGTCACGGTGACGCCGCCCGGGCGTCACGGCCGTCGTCGCCGACCGTGACGGCAACGCCCCGCAGTCGACCGGCCGACACCCTAATGGGCCGCCCCCGAACGGGTGTTGGAGGAGTCGCCGATCCGTCGCTGACATCCGGACCGGTCCGCGGGACCGCCGGCGGTCACGGCGCGTGCATCGACCGGTCCGTGACGCGGCGAACGGCCGCGGCGGATCCGTCACGAGGACGCGACGCGCCGGCGACGGCACCCGCGCGCCGGCCGTGACGCTCCCCGGCACACTCCCGCGACGGCCGGCCCGTTGACTGGCACCACCTGCTGCCCGGCGGAGCGCACCCGAAGCCCCGCCCGACACCGGAAGGCGATTCCCCATGAAAGCCAGATCGGTGCTGGACGACGTCCGCGCCCCCGAGGACGAACTCCTCGGCGACCCGGCCGTGTGCATCGCCGTCCTGGACGGTCCCGTCGACCTGTCGCACCCCTGCTTCGAGGGCGCGGACCTCACCCGGCTGGACACGCTCGTCGCCGAACCGGCCGGCAACGGCCCGATGTCGCTGCACGGCACCCACGTCGCGAGCCTGCTCTTCGGCCGGCCCGACGGTCCGTACGCCGGGATCGCCCCGCGCTGCCGCGGACTGGTCCTGCCGGTCTTCACGGACGCGGGCGAAGGCCGGGTGCCGCAGCTCGACCTGGCCCGGGCCGTCGAACGCGCCGTGCAGGAGGGGGCGCACATCATCAACATCAGCGGCGGCGAAGCCGGCACGGACGCCCAGCCGGACCCCGTGCTGGAACGGGCGCTGCGGCTGTGCGACGAGAACGGGGTCCTGGTGGTCGCGGCCGTCGGCAACGACGGCTGCGACTGCGCCCAGGTGCCGGCCTCCGTCCCGACGGTGCTCGCCGTCGGCGCGGCCGGACCCGACGGCGAGCCGCTGGACATCAGCAACTGGGGCTCCGCGTACGCCGCCCACGGCGTGCTCGCCCCCGGGAGCGACATCGAGGGCGCCGCCCCGGGCGGGGGCGGCGCCGCCCTGACCGGCAGCAGCTTCGCCACACCGCTGGTGGCCGGGGTCGCCGCCCTGCTGGTCGCCGCGCAGGTGCGCGCGGGGCGCCCGCCCGACCCGCGGGCGGCCCGCCGGGCCCTGCTGCGGGGCGCGCGGTCCGTGCCCTGCGCACCCGCCGACGCACCGGAGTGCCGGCGCCGGCTGGTCGGCCACCTGGACGCGGCCCGGGCCTACGGGCTCACCGCCCGAGGAGACCTGACGGACCGGCCGGCCAGTACCGGGACCACGGCGGACGCCGCCCGCCGCACCATCCCCTCCCCCGAGGTCGGGGCCGCCGCGGCCGGCGCACCCTCGCTGCTCGGGGCCTCCCCTTACGACTCGCACGAGGGAGCCAGCACCATGGACACCCAGAGCGTTCCCGTCGCCACCGCCGAGGCCGTTCAAGCCCCCCAGGTCGCACCGGCCGCGCAGGCCGTACCGGGCCCGGAGGCCGTCCAGGCCTTCCAGGCCGCACCCGCCGCGCAGAGCGCACCGTACGAAGCCCTCCCCCCGGCCGGAGCCGTCGCCGGGGTGGCGGGCGCCACCGCCGCCGGCGCCCAGCCCGCGGGCGCCACCGCCGTCCCGCCGCCCATGCCACTGACCGCGCCCGCCGTGGCCGCGCCCCCGCCGTCCACCGGCGCGACGGTGTCCGGCCAGGCCCCGGCGGCCCCCTGCGCGTGCCAGGGCGGCGGGCCCTCGGGGGCCGGGCTGCCAGGGGCCGTACCGTCGGGATCCGTGCCCTCGGGCGGCGGCGTCCGGCCCTCCTGCGCCTCCACCAACAACCGCCCGCTGGTGTTCGCGATCGGCCAGGTCGGGGTGGACTTCCTGACCGAGGCCCGCCGGGACAGCTTCCGCCAGCTGATGGACCCCGTCGAGGTGCCGGTCGAAGGCAAACCCGATGTGATGAAGGAACTGCCCGCCAATCCCTACGACGCCGACCAGCTGCACAGGTACCTGACCGCCAACCCGTGGGCCTCCGACAAGGTCACCTGGACGCTGAACCTGGAGAGCACACCCGTCTACGCGATGGAGGCCGAACCCGCGGCCGGCATGGACTGGACCAGCAACCCCCTGGTGCAGCTCGGGTCGAGGGCGGAGGTGGAGGCGATCGTCAACGACCGCAGAAAGCTCGCGGACGCCCTGCTGGCACTCGCCGCACCCGCCGCCCCGGTGTCCACGATCTACCGGTCCTTCCGGGACGCCTACCTCGGCCAGCACAAGTACACCCAGGACGAGGACGGCTACATCTCCCGGATCTCGATACCCGGCCGGCTGACCGACCGGACCGTACGGCTGTTCTCCGGACAGGTCGTGCCGGTCGTCGAGGTCAAGAGCCGCGGCGTCTACATCTGGTACCAGAAGCAGCTGGTGGACGCCGTGGTGAAGGCCGTCATGCACCAGGCGCACCACGACTCGCTGACGGTCGACGAGACCTACGTCCGCAAGACCATGGACGCGTTCCTCGACAAGGTCTACTACCAGTTCCGCAACCTCGGGCAGACCTCCGCCGACCGGGCACTGAACTCCGCCGGGACGAACGCGTTCTCGATCGCCGGCCCGATCAGCAAGGCCATGCTGCTGGGCCAGAGCGTCCCCAGCACCGTGACGGAGTCCGGCAAGCCGATCTCCCTGTACTGCATCGACACCATCTCCGTCGCGAAGAGCCCGTACTGCCGCATGGGATCGGACTGCCAGGACGTGAAGGTGACCTTCTTCGACCCCGAGGACGACCGGCACGCGCGGGTCTCCATGCTGTTCACGATCGACGTCAGCGACGAGTTCCCCGTCACCCTGGCGCCGGCCCACCAGTTCCTGGAGTCCTGAGCACCCGGCACCGTCGGTGGCCACGCCGACCGGACGCCCCCACGCCACCCGTCAGGAGGAGACGGATCATGAAAACCCCCGCAGGGCTCCCCAAGCCCACTCCGAGACTGCCGGTCCTCGCCCCGCCGGTCCGCCGGGACGGCCGGGACGAGGCCGGAACGCTGCCCGGCAACCCGGGCGTCGTACCGGCCCGGTCGGCCTGCGCCGGCCTCACCGGCCCCGCCCGGAGCATGTGCTACGCGGCCCTCTGACGCCCCGCCCCGACGGGCCCCGCCGAGGACGGAGTGCAACCAGCACGACGAGAAGGGATGAGCAGAAATGACCAACGAAGAATTCCGTGAGGAGCGCCGGACGTGGATTCCCACGCCGCAGCTCCCGAAGCTGGCGGAGCCGGTGGACCGCACCCGCCGCACCGGCGGCGCCCTGGGCAACACCCCCGGCATCGAGGCCGACTTCGACTGGGGCAAGCTCGCAGGCACCCTGGCGAACGTGGCCTCCAGCATCTTCTGATGAGGCACCCCGCGCCGGGGGGGGGGACCAAAGGGGCCGTTGCCGGCCACCCCCCCCCTTGTTGCCTCTCCCCCCACCCCTCCCCAGGGTACCCCACACGAGAGAAACGAAA
>NZ_JBHVJT010000010.1:140800-155902 GCF_042798815.1 Kitasatospora sp. NPDC057738
GGCCCCGAAGGGTCCGTCGCCGGCCACCCGCCCGGTGACGCCGCCTCAAGCGGCCTGTCGCCGGAGCACCGAACAGGAGAGACAGGACCATGTACGAGCAGCCGCCGCCCCAGGTGCCGCCGATCGACCGCACGGTCGGCTACGACGCGTACCTGAAGGTGTACAAGGAGACCGTCGACGTCGGCGACGACCGGAACGCGGCCGCGCGGCCCGTCCGGGCGCCCGTCGGATTCACCGGCGGCCCTCGGCCGACCAGCGTGGTGGCCCCCGCCTTGAAGGAGGGCGCCGATCCCACCGAGCACGCGACCACACTGATCATGGACGGCCCCGGAGGGATCTACGGCCCCAGCTTCGCGGACCCGGCCCCCTGGGCCTGCGGCGGCGCCCCCACCCCCGGCTGCCTGCCGCCCCCACCCCCCGCCATCGGAGGCCTCTACTGAACCCTGCCAGCCGTCCCCGTACACACGAAGGGAAGCGCGACCATGACCATGGAAGACGTCCGCGAGGAACACCGGGTGTGGTCCCCCACCCCGCAGCTCCCCAGAATGGCCCCTCCGATCGACCGCACCGGCCGCACCGGCAGCGCCCTGGGCAACACCCCCGGCGTCGAGGCCGACAGCTTCTGGGACATCGTCAAGACCATCGCCCCGATCGCCGCCAGCGTGCTGCTCTGACGGCATCCACCCACGGACACCTCGTCCGTACCGTGCCGACCGCGCGGCCCATCCGCCGCCCGGCCGGCACTCCGCCGCTCCGCAGCTGCCCGGTTGCCCGACCCCTGTCCGGCCGAACGTCCGTTCAGTAGCATGAACCCGCCTCCGCCCGCGGCCCCGAGGGGACGAGTGACCGCCATGACCACCCTGACCGCCAGCGCCCCGCCCGTCGACGTCCTGGACATCGGCGTCATGGACATCGACGTGGACATCGATCTGCTCCTGGACGGCGACGACGCCGCGGGGGCCCCGGATCCGGGAGCCCTCCTGTCCGGAGCGCCGGTGCTGATGACCCCGCCGCAGAGCACCCAGGCCGTCTTCGAGTTCGACCCGCCGGTCCAGCTCGACCCGCCGCTCCTGGTGGACGCGCTGCCCCCGCAGGTCACCCAGGCGGTCGTGGTCGACCTCCCCGGCCTCGCCGACCACTGACGACCACTGAAGGCCCGCGCCGCCGCATGGACCCCGACCTCCGCTCCGCGCACCGCTACACGCGCCCCTTCGACCGCTTCCCCTCCCGCCGCGAGCACCAGGCCCGGTGGGCCGAACTGTCCCGCGCGATCGCCGCGGCCGGCCCACCGGGCGGTGAACCGTCCGAGCACAAGGGCGAGTTGACCGTCCTCGGATCCGGCATCGAGGCCGCCGGCTTCACCCGCGCCGACGAGCGGCTGCTCCGCGAGGCCGACCACGTCTTCCACTGCGTGGCCGACCCCGCGACGATCGTGCG
Organism: Kitasatospora sp. NPDC057738; assembly: GCF_042798815.1. Lineage (NCBI taxonomy): Bacteria > Bacillati > Actinomycetota > Actinomycetes > Kitasatosporales > Streptomycetaceae > Kitasatospora > Kitasatospora sp. NPDC057738. Next base: position 142,238 of record NZ_JBHVJT010000010.1, read on the forward strand.
CATCAACGCCTGGCGCCCGGACGCCTACGACCTCGGCGTCCTCTACGACGACGCGAAGGACCGCTACCTGACGTACGTCCAGATGTCGGAGGCGGTCCTGCACTTCGTGCGGGCCGGGCGCCGGGTGGCGGCGGTCTTCTACGGCCACCCGGGCATCTTCGTGCTGTCCAGCCACCGCGCCGTGCGGATCGCCCGCCGCGAGGGCCACACCGCCGTGATGCGCCCGGGCATCAGCGCCCTGGACGTGCTCTGCGCCGACCTCGGCGTGGACCCGAGCACCCCCGGCATGCAGACCTTCGAGGCCTCCGACCTGCTGATCCGCGACCGGCGCCTCGACCCCGGCCTGCACCTGGTGCTCTGGCAGGTCGGCATCGTCGGCGAACTCGACTACCGGCGCGCCGGGTTCACCAACCGCCACCTGCCCGTCCTGCTGGACCGGCTGGAGGAGGTCTACGGGCCGGACCACACCGTGGTCAACTACATCGGCGCCCGCTACCGGGGCCTCGACCCCGTCACCGCCCGGTACACCGTCGCCGCCCTGCGCGACCCGGCCGTGCAGCGCACCGTCACCAGCGCCTCCACCTGGTACCTGCCGCCCGCCGTCGCCGCCCCGGCCGACCCGCGGGTGCTCGAACGCCTCGGCCTGCTCGAACCCGGCCGGACCGTCCGCCCGCCCGACGGCCCGCTGCGGGTCGTCGACGCGTACGGCCCGCGCGAACTCGCCGCCCTCCGCGGCTTCGCCGACTTCCGCGTCCCGGCCGGCTACCACTGGCAGGAGGACACCCCGGGCGCCCGCTTCGCCCTGGCCCTCGGCGAGGACGGCGCCCTGCGCGAGCGCTACGTCCGGGATCCCGCGGCCGCCGTCGCGGACTGGGCCCCGCCGGACCTCGGAGCCGACGAACGCGCCCTGCTGGCCCGGCGCGAGGACCTGGCCCTGCAGGCCGCCGCCCGGGGCGTCCCCCGGCGGCCCGGGCCGGAGGCGGCACACCGCCTGCGCACCGTGCTCACCCGCAAGTCGGAGGCCCGCCGGCTGGCGCGGGACGGTTCGGCGGGCTGGCCGTCGATCCGGCGGGACCTGGACTCCGTCCTCGCCGGGGCCCTGTACCCGTGGACGGGCCTGTACGGCACCGCGGACGACGGCCTCTCGGTCTACGTCCTGGGCCGCGCGACCGACCCGCCCCGGCACCGGGTCCACGTCGACGGCCTCCGGGTGACCGACCCGAGTTACGCCCACGGCGTGCTGCGCTGGCGCGCGGCGGACGGCGGCGTCGGCGGCGAGCTGCGGACGGAGTTCGGCCGCGACGGCCGGCGCCGGCTGTCCGGAACCGTCGCGGGCGCGGCGGTGCGCCTGACCGAGTACCCGCTGCCGGAGGTGCCGCCGCTCGCCGACCTCGTCGGCGGGTACCGCGGCGAGGGCGTGGGCGTGGACGTCGTACCCGGCGCCCCCGGCTCGGCCCCGCGTCTGCGCGTCACCGTCGACGGCGAGCCCGTGACCGCCGCGGTGGTGATCGGACCGGCGGGTTTCGAGGTGGACGGCGTCACCGTCCCCTTCTCCGCGGCGGTGGCGGAGCCCGCCCCGGGCCTGTTCGGGGACTACCGGCTGCGGCTGCCCGACCGCCCGGGCGGCGCCCTCCTGGAGGTCGCCGCGGACGGCGTCGTGCTCGACGGCCGGCCCGTCCCCGGGGCCGGGCCGAGCGGACGGCGGCTCGGCTGGCGGGACGGACCGGAGCTCCTGCCCTCCGCCGACCTCACCCTGCTGCTCGACCCGATCACCCTGCACCCGATGCTGCACGGCACCGGCCGGACGGCGGACGGCGAACCGTTCCCGCTGCTCGGCATGGTCCCGGTCGACGGCGACGCCGCCCGACGGCTGGCCGCCCGGCCGCGGTTCGGCATCCCGGCCGGCCCCTGGGCCCACCTGACGGCGCTCGCCGCCGGGGCGAGCCACGACGGCGGGCTGTTCTGGTGGCACGGCTGGGAGCAGTCGGCCACCGCCCTGCGGACCGTGGAGCAGGCCCTGCGGGACGGCGGCCGGTAGCGCCCGGCACGGACCCGGCACGGACCCGGCCGGGTCCGTACGGACACGGGAACGGGGACGGGACGGGGATCAGCGCAGGCCGGCGAAGAGGTCGTCCTCGGGAAGGGCCGCGCCGGTGGTGTCCTTGACCCGCACGAAGGTCTCCACGCCCATCAGCTCGGTGAACCGCTCCTTGCCCATCTTCAGGAAGAAGATGTTCTCGCCCTGGCTGGCGTGCGCGGCCAGGGCGTCGAACTTGCGGCCGCCGAACGCGGTGGTGTCCACCCAGGTGGTGATCTCCTCGTCCGGCAGGCCGATCTCCGACATGTCCGGCAGCTCGGACGCCTCCGGCTCCGCCGCCGCCCCGGGCTCCCGCGCCGCCTCCGGCTCCTCCCAGTCCGCGCCGAACTCGCGCATGACCTCGCCGAACCGCTGCATGGCCGAGCGCGGCGCCGTCGTCCAGTAGACCTTCGGCGTCGGATCGGTCAGCTCCAGCGCCGCCATGGTGATGCGGTTGGCCTGGATGTGGTCGGGGTGGCCGTAGAACCCGTTCTCGTCGTAGGTGACGACCACGTCGGGCCGGTAGTGCCGGATCAGTTCGGCGAGGCGGGCGGCGCCCTCCTCCACCGGCGTGCGCCAGAACGACCCGGGCTCGTCGTTGCTCGCCCAGCCCATCATCCCGGAGTCGGCGTACTCCAGCAGCTCCAGGTGGCTGACCTTCAACACCTCGCAGCTGGCCTCCAGTTCCTGCCGGCGCATCGCGGCGACGGCCTCCGGGTCGTGTCCGGGCTCGCCCGGCTTGACCCCTCCCGGTCCGTCACCGCACCGGCCGTCCGTGCACGTCACGAGGACCGTGCGGACGCCCTCCGCCGCGTACCGGGCGAGGACACCCCCGGTCCCGGTGGCCTCGTCGTCGGGGTGGGCGTGCACCGCCATCAGCGTCAAGGTCCGGTCAACCATGAAAATCCATCCTCCGATGTGAAAAGTACTCGCCCCAGTCTGCGCCACGGGGCGGGGTGGTCGCCGGGGTTGTTCCGTTCCGCGTCGCGCACCCGGCAATCCGCGAGACGGCCGCTATCCACGTCCGGCGGCCAGGGTGACCGGCAGGCCCGCCTCGATGCGGCCCAGCAGCCGTCCGCCGTGGACGCCGGGGGTGTCGAAGACGCCCTGGCCGTCGGGGTCGTCGTCGGCGCCGGCGCTCAGGACCTCGGGCACCAGCACCGCCGCCGCGGCGGCGGGCGCCTCGGCGCCGGTGGGCGCCGAGTAGGCGGCGGCGAGGTACGCGGGCGCCAGGACGGGGCCGTGCAGGGTCCCTTCGACCAGGTCGGGCTCGAATCCGGCGGACAGCACCGTGACCCTGGCGTGCAGGTCCCCGTGGACCATGACCAGCTTGTCCGTCATGTTGCCGACGAAGGCCTCCACGTGGACGCTGCCGCGGACCAGCAGCTTGGCGTCGCCCTCCAGGTACACGGCGGCCGCCCGGAGGTCGCCCAGCACTATCAGCGCGGAGCAGCCGTCGTCGATGGTGAGGACGGCGCCGCTGACGTCGAGGTCACCGTCGACGACCAGGCCGGTGCCCTCCAGCTCCGCGGCGTCGAGGTCGAGGTGCCCGTCCATCGCCAGGGCGCCGGCGTGGACGTCGTACGACTCCTCGTAGAGGTTCTCGTACGTGGAGACGGGCAGGCCGCGGCGCTCGAACAGGGCGACGGACTCGTCCCAACTGTGGAGCGTGGTGGTGATGTTCATGGGGCAGACTCTGCCATGCGGCACTGTCAGCCGATCGCAACCGGATCGAGACCGATCGTTTCGCCCGTCCCGGACCCGCCGCTCCCCCGGGTTCCCTACGCTGTGGCCGATCCACTGCGGCCGGCCCGCTCCGGCCGGCCGCGTTCGGTCCGGGATTTTCGAGGGGGAGCCCATGGAGCTCGACGCGTTCATGGAACTGGCCGGTCCACCGATCGGCGCCGCGATCGCCGCGTACGGCGACTCGGTGCTGACGCAGGCGCAGGACGCGGCCGCGACGGCCACCGTGGGCCTGGGCACGCGCATCCTCCAGCGCGTCTGGAACCGGCGCGACGAACGGCAGCGCGAGGACCTGGAGACCAACGTCCTGGAGGCGGCGGAGGAGGGCGCGGGCGCGGACGCCCAGGGCGCGCTGCGGCAGGCCGTGCGGCGCACGCTCCACCAGGAGCCGGAGCTGCTGGCGGAGCTGGCCGCGCTGCTGGCGCGGGCGCAGCCGGCGCCGGTCAGCATCGTGGTGAGCGGCCAGGGAGCCGTCGTCAACACCGGCACCAACAGCGGGACGATGAGCAGCAGGACCGTCGTCCACCGGGACGGCCCCCGGTGACGTCGCCCACCCACCACTTCAGCGGCGCCGGACAGATCGCCAGCTTCAACAGCTCCAACGACGGCCTGATGGTCACCCAGGTCACCACGATCGTGCTGCCCGCCGAGGCGCTGCGCTCCGCGGCCGACACCCCGGCCGTCGACGTCGTCCACCTGCTCCGGCCGAACGGCCGCTTCACCGGCCGGCAGCGGGAACTGGCCGCGCTGCGGGAGGTGTTGAGCGCCGAACGCGCCGGGCCCGGCGCGGCGACGGCGGTGCTCCACGGGCTGGGCGGGGTCGGCAAGAGCACCCTGGCGCGGCAGTACGCCCAGACCTTCCGCACGGCGTACGACCTGGTCTGGTGGATCGAGGCGTCCTCCCCGGGGGCCGTGGAGGAGGCCCTGGCCGAGATCGCCCGGCGGCTGAACCCCGTGTGGGCCGGAACCGCGCAGCGGCCGGAGCTGACCGCCTGGGCGCTGGCCTGGTTCCAGCACCACACGAACTGGCTGCTGGTGTACGACAACGTCGAGGACCCGGCGCTCCTCGCACCGTACCTGGGCAGTCTCACCGGGGGGCACCACCTGGTCACCACCCGGCTCGCCGACGACTGGGACGCGATCGGCGTCGACTCCGGCGACGCGCTGCTCGCACTCGACGTCCTCCCCCAGGAGCAGGCGGCCGAGCTGCTGTGGTCCTGGGTCTGCGAGTGGGACGGGTCCGACGAGGCCCGCTGGGAGGTCGGGCAGCTGGCCCGGGAGCTCGGCGGCCTCCCGCTCGCCCTCGACCAGGCGGGCGCCTACCTGCGCCGGACCCGCACCACGGTCGCCGCCTACCGCGGCCGGCTCGGGCTCCAGCTGTCCAGGACCCCGGCGGGCCGGGACCCGCAGCTCACCGTCGCCAGGGTCTGGCAGGTCACCCTGGCGGCGGTCGCCGAGGACGATCCGGTCGCGGTCGACCTGCTGCACGCCCTGGCCTGGCTGGACGCCGACGGCTGCCCGCGCGACCTGGTGTACCGGCTGGCCCCGGACGAGATCGCGGCCGACGACGCGCTCGGCGTCCTGCACGCCTACAGCATGATCGGCTACGCCTGGCGCGACGTCCGGGTGCACCGGCTGGTCCAGGGCGTACTGCGCGCCGACGCCCTCGCCCGGCGCCCGGCGGGGGCCGCTCCCCGGGGCCGGCACGAGGCCGAGCAGGCCCTGCTGCGGACCGTGCGTCCGGCCGGGCCCGACCAGGACCCCGACGCCGCCGAGCTGGCCCGCCTGGTCGGCCAGATCCGTGCCCTGGCCGCGACCGACCCCCGGGACGGCTGCGACTCGGCGGTGTTCAACCTCTACGCCGGCGCCGCCCTGCACCTGGAGGCCCGGGGGCAGACCGCCTGGGCGCTGCCGCTGTACGAGGGCTACGACGCCCAGATCCGGCACGGGCTCGGGCCCGAGCACCCGCTCGCGCTGGTGGCCCGCTCCGCACTCGCCCGGGTCCACCTCGCGACCGGCCGGCCCGACCGGAGCATCGGGATCCTCGGCCCGCTCCTGGAACAGAGCCTGCGGGTCCACGGCCCCGGGCACCTCACCACCCTCAACATCCGCAGCAGCCTCGCCTCCACCCACCAGGCCCGCGGCAGCGTCCAGCAGGCGGTCGAGGAGTACGAGCGGGCCGCCGACGACAGCCGGGTCGCCCTCGGCCCGGACCACCTCAGGACCCTCACCCTGCTGAGCGACCTGGCGGGCGCCCACGCGGCCCTCGGCCGGTTCGACCGGGCCATCGGGATCTACGAGGACCTGCTCGGCAGGGCCCCCGCCGACACCGAACCCGACGGCCTGCCGGGGCCCATGGCCGGGCTCAACGGCCTACGGCTGCGCAACAACCTCGCCGGGGCGTACGAGACCGTCGGCCGCTACCGGCAGTCGATCGCCCTCCACCAGGAGGTGCTGGCCGACTTCGAGGAACTCGTCGGCTCCGAACACCCCGACACCCTCAGCTGTCTGAGCAACCTCGGGTACGCCCACCACGCGGCCGGCGACCTGGAACGGGCCAGGGAGATCTACCAGGACGTCCTGACCCGGCGTGCCGACGCCCTGGGCGAGGAGCACCCCGACACCCTGCTCAGCCGGAGCAACCTCGCCCACCTCTGCCTGACGAGCGGTGACATCGCGACCGGGTTCGACCTCTGCCGCACGACACTGACCCAGCGCACCGGTGTGCTCGGCCCGGAACACCCCGAAACCCTGTCCAGCCTCTCCATGCTGGCCTCCGCCCATGACGCGGCGGGCGAGCCGGAGCGGGCGCTCCCCCTGTTCGAGGAGGCCCTCCGGCTGCGCCGCGAGGTCCTCGGCCCGCATCACCCGGACACGCTGCGCAGCGCCGGGAACCTTGCCTCCGCCTACCACGGGCGGGGCGAGTCCGCCCGGGCCGTCCCGCTGTTCGAGACCGTGCTGGCCGAACAGGAGCGGGTGCTCGGCCCGGAGAGCCGCGACACCGTGCTCACCCGCAACAACCTCGGGGTGGCCTGCCGGGGCGCGGGCGACCTGGAACGGGCCCGGTCGCTGCTCACCACCGTGCTGGAGCAGCGCGCCCGGCTGCTGGGCCCGGACCACCCGGACACCCTCGGCAGCCGCGCCGCCCTGGCCCGGGTGCACGAGGCGGCGGGCGACCTCACCGGGGCCGTCGAGGGGTACCGGGCCGCCCTCGCCGGGCTGACCCGGGCGGTCGGGACGGACCACCCCGTCTCCGTCGTGGTGGCGAGTCTGCTGGCCGAAGCACTGCGCACGCGCGACGATCCCCGTCCGCGGCAGTAGCCCCGGCCGGCCGCCGCCGGCCGGGCTCCGCCCACGCCCCTTCAGGACAGGTAGTCCTCCAGCCCGCCGTCGCGCCGGGTGTCCAGGGTGACGCAGTGGAAGCCGCCGCCGAGCGCCCGGGAGTGCCGCAGCCGGTGCGGCAGGACGGTGATCCCGGCGTGCTCCAGCTGCTTGATCAGGCTCTCCTGGCCGGACTCGACGATCGCGGTGTCCGGGGAGACCATCAGCAGGTTCATGCTGATCCAGCTCTCGCTGAGCGCGTGCTCGGGCGTGTCCCCGGTGGGCTCGGCCGGCGGGCACCACAGGATGTCCCAGCCCTTCAGCGGCGCCGGGACGGTCTCCGGGCTGATCCGCTCGGGGTTGAGCAGCACCAGCCCCGGCCGCAGCAGCGCGATGGTGCTGTCGATGTGGGTGTACCCGTAGATGTCGCGCAGCGGGTGCAGCCGCAGGCCCCCGTCACCGAGCAGGCCGAGGGTGGACTCCAGCCACCGCAGGCCGAGTTCGTTGCCGCTGCGGGAGACCTGGTAGAACACGTCCCGGCCGAGCCGCAGCACGTTCGCCGCGTCGAAGACCGGCTCGGCCTCGCCCAGCAGCGGCAGCCCGTCCGCGTCGAACTCGAAGAGCTCGTCGCCCAGCCGCGGCCGGGGGGCGGCCACCCAGCGCGCGCCGCGGCGCAGGTAGTCCTGGAAGAGCCCGCGCAGGCCGAACACCTCGAAGTAGCGCTGCCGCATCGGGCTCGCCACCTCGATCAGCGTCTCGCCGGCCACCAGGGTGAGGTCCCGCGGGCAGTAGGAGTGGAAGCCGCCGTCGGCCTCCCAGAGCGGGGAGGCGAACCCGGCCGCGTGGTCGACCGCCTCGGGCCGGTGGACGGTGACGCCGAGGCCGCGCAGGGTGGCCACCAGCGCCTCCAGGTCCTCCTCGGTCTCCTCGACGACCTGCTGGGGGTAGGGGCCCGCCTCGATCGAGGCGAGGTCGGCGGCACTGGTCTTCGGGAAGCAGGACAGCCAGGAGGACGGCTCGGTCTGCTCGGGCAGCCGGGCGCCGGCGGCGGTCCCGACCACGATCTCCCGCAGTGTGGTGAATTCGTCCCAGCTGTGGACCGGACGGGCCGAATCGGACATGACTCTCCCTTGACACGGGTTTGGGGAAACGCGGAAAGGACGGCGGACGCGACGGCTCGGAACCGCGCGGCTTCGAACCGCGCCACAGGACGGCAGCGCCCGGTGGGCTCCGAAGGACCGCGGGCCGTCGGCGGAGCGGGGTCCCCCGGACATGCGGAAAACAGCGACGGAAATCGGGACGGATTGATCGCCGGAGCGGCTCCGGCCGACCACGGCGTTACGGGAAATCACCGGCCGGGCAGCCGAATTCGCATTTCGGAGGGCCGGGATCGCCTGTCAAGCTACCCGGACGACCGACGGCGGCGCAAGGACCGTGATCGGCACCGAACGCGCCGCCGCGCCGGGCCTCCGGTCGGCCCGTCCGTTGTTCAACTCCCCCGTGCCGAGGCTGATCAACACCGGGGCGAGGGCCCGAAAGCCGACCCCGGGAGCCGACCCGGGCGAGGGCCGGCGGCCGGCCCGGACGCGGTGCCCGTGGGACCGGCCGTCGCCTCTGGGCCCCGCGCTCCGGGGGTCACCACCGCCAGGCCCGGCGGATCCGGCTCCCGCCCGCCAGGGCCAGCAGCGCCCCGCCCGCCGCGGCGACCCCGGCCACCGCCAGGTTCTGGCGCTGCGCCCGGCGCCGGCCGGCGGCCTCCGCCCGGGCGGACGCCGCCAGGAAAGCCCGCTCGACCCCGGCCGCGGCCAGCTCGCCGGCCGCCACCCGCCGCTTGAGCTGCTCCAACCGGACACCCCGGCAGAGCAGTTCGGGGTCCTGGTCGGCGGCCTCCCAGCCCCGGGCGGCCGCCGAGAGCCTGCGCTGCTCGCCCAGCGCCTCGCGGCCCTCCGCCAGCCACCCGCGCAGCCGGGGCCAGGCCTGCGGCAGCGCGTGGTGGGACAGCTCGACGGTGTCCCGGTCCACCACCACGAGCCGGGCCCGGACCAGCCGTTCCATCACCTCGGGCACGCCGGGATCGTCGAACTCGGCCCGCCGGACCGGCTTGCGGGTTCCCTCGTCGCCCCCCGGCACCAGGTCTCCCCCCGATAAGAGCCCGCCGCCCGGCGTCAGCCCGTCGCCCAGCGCCGTCGCGCCGCCGGCCGCGTCCTCGCCGGCGCCGAGCAACTCCCCGCCGAGCCGCAGGAACACCGCCCGCGCCCGGGCCTGGCCGGCCGGGTCCAGCCCGTTGTACAGCGACTCCGCCGTCCGGGCCAGCGCGCCCTCGAAACCTCCGGTCGCCTGGAAGCCGGCCAGGGTGAGGGCGTTGCCGCTGCGCCGCCGCCAGGTCTCCAGCAGTGCCGTGGACACCAGCGGCAGCGCGCCCGGCTGCTGCGCGGCGGTCGAGATGAGGACGGCCAGCAGGGAACCCTCGACGGTACAGCCGGAGCGCAGGGCCGGCTCGGTGATCGCCCGCCGCAGCTCGTCCGGCGCCGGACGCCCCACCGACAGCACCGCGTTCCGGCCGGCCTCGGCCAGCCCCGGGTGCTCGGCGAACAGCGGCCCGCACTGGTCCGAACGGAGCACCAGCACCACCCGGCACCGGGCCGGCGCCGCCACCGGCAGCCCCTCCGGCGCCTGCCTCGCCGCGCCCGAGGCGGTCGCCACCAGCGCGTCCAGGAAGCGCGCCCGCTCGGCGGCGTCCCGGCAGCGGGTGCGCAACTGCTCGCCCTGGTCCACCACCAGCACCGGGTCGCCGGCCGTCGGCCCCGAGGCGCCCCGCGCGCTCTCCCCGACTCGCTGCCCGAGCCGGGCGAGCGCGAGCGCGTACGCCTCCATCGGTCGTTCGCCGGGAGTCAGCAGCGCCACCGGGACACCGCCGTCGGCCGGGGGCCGGCCCGCTCCGCCCCCGGCCCCGGTTCTCCGCCCGGCCGCCGCGCCGGCGCCCGGAACCCCGCCGAGCCGGGCCAGCAGACCGGCTCTGACCAACGAGGACTTGCCCGCCCCGGACGGCCCGGAGAGGATCACCAGCCGCCGTTCGGCCAGCAGGGCGGCCAGCCGGTCCAGCAGCGCCTCGCGGCCGAAGAAGCGCTCGGCGTCGGCCGCCTCGAACGCGGCCGCACCCGGATAGGGGGCGCTGCCGGCGTCCTGGGAGCGCCGCCGGGCCGCGGTGTCGGCGGCCAGTTCGGCGGCGAGCAGCTGCCAGCGGTGCCGCCACTCCCGTACGTCCCCGCCGCAGGCCTGCACATAGGCGACGGTGACGGCCAGGCTGGGCAGCCGCCGGCCGCCCGCGGCCACCGACAGGCTGGCCGCCGAACAATGGGCCCGCAGGGCGAGTTGACGGTACGGCGGACTTCCGGCGCTCTCCCGCAGGGCCCGAAGATCGCCCGCGAAGCGCAGCAGCGGCCCGTCCCCGGGGTCCAACGGACTTTCCCGACGCGGCACTACGGCCCCCTTCTCCGTTGATGCGGTGTCCTGAAACCTTGAGTGCCCACGCGCCACACGCGCCGCGTGCGCCTCGTGTCCATCCCCCGGTTATTCATCATGCACAGCACCCGTTGGCGTCAAACAATGGTGCGCGCGGGTCGGTTGTTCCGAGTTGATGTTCAATGTCCAGCCGTACGGCGCCGAACAAAGCCGGTGGGATAGAACCGGACCCCGCAGCCTTCGGCGACTTCGGAGACATCCATGAAGTTCACGCGGTACTGCCGTTCCCTCCTGTCCACACCCGCGATGGCAGTGGAGCGGTACACCAAGAGCCATCAGTCCGGAGCCGACATCGCCATGGTCGATCTGGAGGATTCGGTCCCACCCGCCCGAAAGGAGGAGGCCCGTCGACTGGCCGAGGAGTTCTTCGCGCTCCCGTCCGCCAAGCTCGCGCGCAGCGCGGTGCGCATCAACACCCTGTCCGGACCGGACGGGCTGCGCGACCTGATCGCCATCGCCCGGTACCGCGTCAAACCGGACCTGGTGCTGATCCCGATGGCGGAGTCCCCCCGGGACATCGAGATCGCCGCCGGCGCGCTCGCCGCGGACTGCCCGGAGACGGAGTTCCTGGCGGTCGTGGAGACCCCGCTGGGCATCGAGCACGCGCCCGCCATCGCGGCCGCCGGACACCGGCTGCGCGGGCTGGTCTTCGGCTCGGCGGACTACGCCTTCGCGGTCGGCGCCCGGCTCTCCTGGGAGGCCCTGGCCCACGCCCGCGGCCGGGTGGTCAACAGCGCCCGCGCAGCGGGGGTGGAGGCGATGGACGCACCGTTCTTCGAGGTCTCCGACCTCGTCGGGCTGCGCCGGGAGGCCGGGCTCGCCCGGGACTTCGGGTTCAGCGGCAAGATCGCCGTCCATCCGCGCCAACTCGCGCTGATCAACGAGCTGTTCAGCCCGGGCGAGGAACTGCTGGAGCGCGCCCGCCGGGTGGTCGCGGCCGGTCTGGAGAACGGCCGCTCGGTGACCGTGGTGGACGGGGTGATGGTCGGCATGCCGTTCTTCGAGGCCTCGCAGCGTCTGATCGAGCAGTTCGACCCGCCCCGGCCCGACGGTTCGCACCACACGCAGCACCCCCACCGCGCAGAACACGCGCAACACGCGCAACACGTGCAGCACGCGCAACACGCGCAGTACCAACCGCAGGGCCACGAGCCCACCGACCCCCCGAACCACGCGACGGAGAAGTGACGATGACCGAAGAATCCATCCTCGGCCCGCGCCGGTACCGCAACGCCGAGGCCATGCTGGCGAGCGCCGACCCGGTCTGGCAGGCGGCCGCCGCCAACGGTCTGATCGGCATCACCGCGGACTCCGAGTCCAACAACCGGCTGATCGTCCGCGAGACCGGCCACGAGTTCGCCAACATGGTCTCCTGCTCGTACCTGGGCCTGAACAACCACCCCGCGGTCCTGGCCGGCGCGGTGGACGCGCTGACCGAGTCCCGCAGCACCTCGCTGGTCCTCTCCACCACCCGGATCCGGCACAACCTGCTGGTGCGGCTGGAGGAGGAGCTGGGCGAGCTGTTCGGCGCGAACATCCTCCCGGGGGCGTCCTGTACCACGCTCACCGCGGGCATCCTGCCGCTGATCGCCTCCGGCCACCTGGACGGCACCTGCCAGGGCGGCGGCGGCCCCCGGGTGATGGTCTTCGACCGCTTCTGCCACTTCTGCATGGCGTACATGAAGCCGGTCTGCGCGGACGAGTCGCTGGTGCTGACCTGCCCGCACAACGACCTGAACTACCTGGAGGACATCTGCCGCAAGTACCCGCGGGTCGCCTACGTCGCCGACGGCGCCTACTCGATGGGCGGCACCGCGGCCCTCGACGGACTGCTCGAACTCCAGGACCGCTACGGGCTGTTCCTCTACATCGACGACTCCCACTCGCTGTCCATCGCGGGCGAGCGCGGCGAGGGCTACGTCCGCTCCCGGCTGGAGATGAACCCGCTGACGGTGATCACCGCGAGCCTCGGCAAGGCCTTCGGCACCAGCGGCGGCGTCGCGATGCTCGGCAACCGGGAGCAGTTCGAGTTCCTGCACCGGCACGCCGGCCCGATCGGCTGGTCGCAGAACATCCCGCTGCCGATGGTCGGCGCCTCGCTGGCCAGCGCCGCCATCCACCGCTCCCCCGAACTGGCCGACCTCCAGGGAGCGCTGGCCCGCAACATCGAGCTCTTCGACGAGCTGCTGCCGACCACCTTCGCGGGCAACGGCCTGCCGGTGCGCCGGGTCGACGTCGGGGAGGCCGAGCGGGCGGTCAAGCTGTCCGCCCAGCTCTTCGAGCGCGGCTTCTACAGCTCCGCGGTGTTCTTCCCGATCGTGCCCAAGGGCGAGGCCGGGCTGCGGCTGATGCTGCGCGCCGACATGGACGAGCGGCTGATCCGCGAGTTCGCCGGCCACGTCAAGGAACTCACCGCCGACCTCTAGGACCTGGGAGCAACCGCGATGGACGCAACCGAACCGGCCGGCTACCGGCTGATCGGCGAGCGCCGCTACCGCGAGGTGGTCGGGCGCTACTACGAGGAGTTCGAGGTCGGCGAGGTGGTCGAGCACCGCCCCGGGCGGACCGTCACCGAGCTCGACAACGTGCTGATGAGCATGCTGAGCATGAACGACGCCCCGCTGCACATCGACGCCGCCTACAGCGCGCACACCCCCTGGGGGAAGCCGATCGTCTCCAGCCTGGTGACGCTCAGCATCGTCGGCGGGATGACCGCCCGCTCGACGAGCGGGCGCACCATCGCCAACCTGGGCTGGGAGAACATCCGGATGACCCACCCGGTGTTCGCCGGCGACACCCTCTACGCGGAGACGGAGACCCTCGCCAAGCGGCTCTCCGAGAGCCGCGCCGGGCAGGGGATCGTGCGCTGCCGCACCACCGGGACGAAGTCCACCGGCGAGGTCGTGGTGGTGTTCGAACGCAGCTTCCTCGTCCCGCTGCGCGGCCACGGCCTGGACGAGGTCGCCGGGTACTGACCCGGCGCCGGGCCCGACGGTCTCCAC
>NZ_JBHVJT010000011.1:0-74390 GCF_042798815.1 Kitasatospora sp. NPDC057738
AACCCCCCGCTGGAGTGGGTGTCGGGGAAACCGGGCGGGGGGGAGGATTGGCCGGTCCCCCCCCCCCGGGGGCTGTGCGGGGGGTGGTGCCGCCGGGGTGGTGCGGTGGTGGGATGTTCCCGGGTCAGCTCCGGGTGGCCACCAGCTGGCTGGAGCCGTCCGGCAGGCCCGCGATGGCGGCGCGCTGGGCCGGGAAGGTGCTCGCGCCGTACGCGCCCTGGACCGCGGCGAAGCCGGACCAGGCGCCGCTGGTGAAGCGGGTCTCGTGGTAGAGGTTGCCGTCGTTGCCGATCACCGCCACCTGGGACGAACCGTCCGGCAGACCGGCGATGCCGACCGCCCGCGCGGCCATGGTGGGCGTGCCGCTGCCGGGAAGCGCGGCGAAGCCGGACCAGTTGCCGTCGGCGAAGCGGGCCTCGTGGTAGATGTTCACGTCGCCGCCGATCACCAGGACCTGCGAGGAGCCGTCCGACAGCCCCGTGATGGCCACCCGCGAGGCCGCCATCCGCGAGCTGTTCACACCCGGGAGCGGGGCGAAGCCGCTCCAACTGCCGTTGGAGAAGCGGGTCTCGTGGTAGACGTTCCCGTCGTTGCCGATCGCCAGGACCTGGGCGGACCCGTCGGGCAGGCCGGCGATGGCGATGTCCGCGGCCCCCATGGTCGGGGTGCCGACCCCGGGGAGTGCCCCGTAGCCGGACCAGTTGCCGTCGGCCGAGCGGATCCGGTGGTAGACGTTGCCGTCGCTGCCGACGGTCACCACCTGCGAGGAGCCGTCCGGCATGCCCGCGATGCCGGTCCGGCGGGCCTGGGTGGCCGGCGTGCCGTCGTCGGGCACCCCGGCGAAGCCGCTCCAACTGCCGTTCGAGGCGCGGACCCCGTGGTAGAGCCGGCCGTCCAGGCCGATGCCCAGCTCCTGCGAGGAGCCGCCCGGCAGCCCGGTGATCGCGGCCTCCGAGCCGCGGAACACGCCCGCGCCGCCCGTCAGCGGGCTGAAGCCGGGCCAGGCGCCCGAGCTCTGGCGCACGCCGAGGAAGAACGCGGAGGACTGGGACGGCGGGGCGGCGGTGAGCTGGATGTCCAGGTAGTCCTGGTCGATCGCGATCGCGTAGCCGCCCCAGGTCTCCGGGTTCTGCGGCGAGGCGTACTGGTGGGCGCGCTGGTGGTTGTTCCAGTAGCCGGCCGGTATCGACGGGTCGGCGGTGTCCTCCTTGCCGTTCCAGTTGGCGCTGAAGACGGCGTCGGGCATGGCGTAGGCGCTGTTGCCGGCGTTCGCGGCCAGGTCCTTCATGCCGGACGAGGAGCTGCTGTAGACGCCGGAGTTGTAGCCCCAGGCGTGCAGTTCGTTGGTCCAGGCGGTGAGGAAGGCGAGCACCGCGGCCGAGTACTGCGGGGTGGTGTACGCCTCCATGTCGTAGTAGAGGATCGTGCCGGGGCCGAAGCCGAGGGCCTGGGCCTGGCTCACCGCGTCGTCGGCGGCGTTGGCGCCCTCGGTGGCGGGGTAGCTGATCTTCGGGGCCTGCACGCCGACGTACATCGGCATGAAGGCCCAGCCCGCGGCCTGCTGCTGCTGGACCCAGGAGGCCGTCAGGTTCGGCTGGGCGCAGGCCCGCCTGACACCGCCGATGTAGACGCCGACCGCCCGGTACGGGGAGGAGGCCATCCACGCGTTCATCGCGGCGCCGGAGGGCGCCGTACAGGCGTCGAAGCCCTTGCCGGTGTAGTTCGTCGCCGACGCGGGAACCGACGCCGCCGCGGCCGAAGCAGCCGGTGCGGCGACTGCGGCCATGGCCTGGCCGGACGGCGCGGCAGCGGTGGACTTCGGGGCGGCGGTGCCGGCGGACTTCGGGGCGGCGGTCGTCCCGGGCCCGGCGGGCGCCGGCTGCGGTCGGTGCGTCGGCGCGGGGGTGAGCCCGGCGCCGGTGATGATCCGCCGCACCAGCGGCTGGTCCGTGTCGTACGTCCCGGTCACCGCGACGACGCCGTCGGTCGCCCGGACCGTCTGCGCGACCGGGTTGGAGCCCTCCCGGTCCGGCGCCGCGCCCTCGGCGGGCTCGACCAGCAGGGCCTCCGTGCGGCCGGTCAACCGCGGCGGGCAGGCCTGCTGCTCGCCCGGGTGGCCGAGGTACACCGCGTGCTGGTCGAAGCGGACGCAGGCCTGCGGGTCCGCGGCCAGGTCCACCACCGGCCAGGCCGAAGGCACCTGGAAGACGCGGCCCTGGTACGTCACCGCCTTGGTGTCCGGGCTTGCGGCGGGAGCTGCGGCGGCGGAGCCTGCGGCGGCGGGCGCCGCCATCAGCACGGCCGCCACGACGGCCGCGGCGCTCCGGAGCGCTGTCATTGGGGACTTCACCCAGTTCTCTCCTGACGTGACGAAAGACCGCACGCCGAGGAGTCGGCCGCGCGGCGTCGGCCACGATATCCACGCCTTCGACGGGTGCCGCCACAGGCCCCTCCCGTCAGCCGACTGTCCGTCAGTCCGGCCGGCCGTCAGCCGCTGGTCCCGGCACGGTCCGACCGGCTCCGGGCCACGGTCCGGACGAGGGCGTCGTCGTCCGGTCCGGAACCGACGACGGGCGGTGAGCGGCCGCCTGGGGGGCGCGCCCGCTCCAGGCGATCGGGCGCGCGGGAGTCGCCCGGTTTCCCCCGGCCCGCTCAGGCCCGCCCGGAGCTCCATCCGCGCTCGTGGAGCCGCGCGAAGCCGTCGAGGAGGAGGTCGAGGGCGAACTCGAACTCGAACTGGTCGTCGCAGCCGCTGCCGACGACCGACGCGCCGTCGTGGGCCCGGGCCATGGCGATCTCGGCGATGTGCGGGTACCTGGCCGCCATCGCCTGGAGCGCGGCGGCCTGCTCCCCGGGCTCGTCTCCCGGAGAAGCCGGGAACAGCTCCTGGGTGAAGCCCCAGACGCGACTGCCCAGCGCGTGCATCGCGTGGTGGGTCAGGTCGACGGAGAGGCCGCCCCCGCGGAACGTGCCGATCACGGAGTCCAGGTAGTCCAGCACGGCGGGGGTGGGGGTGCCGCGGGACTCGATGACGCGCAGGGCCCACGGGTGGCGCAGCAGCGCCCGCCGGGCCGACAGGACGCGCTCGCGGATCGCGCTCCTCCAGTCGGGGCCGTCGGCCGGGGGGTCGATCTCCCCGACGACGAGTTCGACCATGCCGTCGAGGAGCTGCTCCTTGTTGGCCACGTGCTTGTAGAGGGCCATCGGCACGACGCCCAGTTCCTGGGCGAGGCTGCGCATGCTCAGCGCCTCGATCCCGGACTGGTCGGCGCGGGCGACGGCGGCGCGCAGCACGCGGTCCCGGTTGAGCGGCTTCCTCCGCTCGGTGGCCGCCTGTTGGGCGTCTGCCTGCTTGGCCATGGTCCTCACCGATCCCCCTTGACAGGTGTACGGGGTACACCATACCGTCCCGCCGTGAGGTGTACGGCGTACACCTCTTCCCGCCTCCACGGCCGAAGGAGCCCCAAGTGGCCTCACCGAGAACCCTCGCGACAGCGACGGGCACGTGCTTCCTCGTCACCCACGTCACCTCGATCGGCGGGCTCGTCCTGTACGGCCCGATCCTGAAGACCGCCGACTACGTGCTCGGCGCCGGCCCGGACACCCGAGTGCTCCTGGGCGCCCTGTTCGAGGTGCTCCTCACCATCGGCATCGTCGGCACCGCATTCGCGATGTACCCCGTCGCCCGCCGGCACGGCGAAGGCCTCGCCGTCGGGTACCTCGGCCTGCGCACCCTGGAAGCCGCCGTCATCGCCGTCGGCATCGTCAGCCTGCTGGCCGTGGTGACCCTCCGCCAACACCCGCCGCAGGGAGCGGACAGCGCCGCGCTCCTCACCGCGGGGAAGGCCCTGGTCGCCGTCCACGACTGGACGTTCCTGCTCGGCCCCAACTTCATCTGCGGGGCCAACACCGCGGTGCTCGCCTGCCTGCTGTACCGCTCCCGGCTGATACCGCGCTTCATCGCCGTACTGGGGCTCGTCGGCGGCGCACTGATCTTCACCTCCGCGATCGCCGTCCTGTTCGGCCTCTACCCGCAGGTCTCCGGGCCGGGGATGCTCGCCGCCGTTCCGGTCTTCGCCTGGGAGCTGTGCCTGGCCTTCCGGCTGATCACCAAGGGATTCAACCCGACGACCGCCGCCGACACGGGTGACGGCGATGCGCCGTAGTCGCGCAGCCGGATCGGGGTGGTGCGGGTGCTCTCAGGTGCCTGGGCGGCCAGCATGTCCAGAATCCCCTGGGTGGGGGCGGGCATGAAGAACCGCTCTGCGCCCTCGCGACCCAGGGCCTGGTGCTCCGTCACGTAGCCGCGCATCTCGCGCTCGTACGCGGCGAAGGCCGTCGTGTGGTCACCACCGGAGGCGGCGAGTTCGCCGGCCAGGATGTACGCGCCGATCAGGGCCTGCGAGGTGCCGCGGCCGGAGGTCGGGCCGGCGCAGTACCCGGCGTCGCCGAGCAGCACGACCCGCCCCTTGGACCAGGTGTCCATCTCCACCTGGGCGTTGGCGTCGAAGAAGAAGTCCGATGCCCGCGCCATCTCCTGGAGCAGGCGCGGGATCTCCCAGCCGCCGTCCGCGAAGCGTTCGGCGATGAGGCGCTGCTGCCCGGCGCGGTCGTGGCGGTCGTACTCCAGATGCCCGGCGGCGAAGTGGAAGGCGGCGCGGGCCTCGCTGTTGGCGCGGGCGGTGAAGATGTTGGCGGCCCTGCCCGGGGCGGCGTGGAGACGGCCGGTGTTCTGCAGGCCGAGGTAGTTGTCCAGACTGAAGACGGCGGTGTAGATGCCGAGGTGGCGCACGAACTGCTCCTCGGGGCCGAAGGTGAGCGTCCGGGTGCGCGAGTGCAGGCCGTCGGCGCCGACGACCAGGTCGAAGCGGCGGGGAGCGCCGCGCTCGAAGGTGACCTCGACGCCGTGCTCGTCCTCGGTCAGGCTCGCGATGGAGTCCCCGAAGACGTACTCGACGTCGTCGCGGGTGGCCTCGTACAGCATCCTGGTCAGATCGCCCTTGAGGACCTCCAGGTCTCCCGCGAAGATCACGGCCGGCAGGGTCGCGTACTGGCGGCCCTCGGCGTCCACCATCGCCGCGTCGCCCATCTCGGTGTCCAGCTCGCGGATCCGCTCCAGCAGGCCCATCCGGTCCAGCACGTCCAGGGCTTCGCCGCGGAAGTCCACCGCGTAGCCGCCCTCGCGCACCGCTTCGGCGCGCTCCACCACGGTGGGGACGAAGCCGTGGCGGCGCAGCCAGTGGGCGAGCGCCGGGCCGGCCACGCTGGCGCCGGAGATCAGCACAGTGCGGGTTGTGGTGGTGGTGTTCTTGGTCATCCCGGGTTCCTCTCTCAGGTCTGTGCGTACAACGTATGAGGCTCAAGTTCGCCTGTGAAGTGTGAAGATCGAGAAGGAACCCTAGTGCGCTAGGATTCATGCACTAGTACACCAAGGAGTGCATCATGTCGGCCTTGCCGCCGTACGCGAGGATCGCCGCCGAACTTCGGCATCGCATCGAGGTCGGTGAGCTGCGTCCGGGTGACCGGGTGCCCTCCACGCGGGCGGTCACGCAGCGGTGGGGGGTGGCCATGGCCACGGCGACCAAGGCGCTGGCGGTCCTGCGGCAGGAGGGTCTGGTCCGGGCGGTGCCGGGGGTGGGGACCGTGGTTTGCGCCGCCCCCCGTGCGCCGCGGGCGGCCCGAGGGGCGGCCGACCGGCGCACGGAGGGACCGTCGGAGGAGTCGGCGGCGCGCCGACGCCTGGTGCTGGCAGGAATCGCGATCGCCGACGCGGAAGGGGTGGCCGCGCTCACCATGCGGCGGCTGGCCGCCGAACTCGGCACCTCGGCCATGTCCCTGTACCGGCACGTGCAGAACCGGGACCAGCTCCTCGCGCTGATGGTCGACGCGGCCTACGCGCAGGCGCCGCTGCCGACCCCGGCCCCGCCGCACTGGCGGTCCTGCCTGGACCTCTCGGCCCGGGCGCAGTGGCGGCTCTACCAGGAGCACCCCTGGCTGGCGGCCACGATGAACCTCGCCCGGCCGCTGCTCGCACCGAACGGCATGCGCCACATCGAATGGGCCCTGGCGGCGCTGGAGGGCCTCGGCCTCGATGCCGACACCCGCATGCACGCGGCGGTCTCGCTCTTCGGATTCGTCCGGGGCTGCGCGGTCGACCTCGCGGCGGAGCAGGCGGCGGGTCAGGCCAGCGGTGTCACCGGCGATCAGTGGATGCAGGTCCAGGAGGGCCGGATGGCCGCGCTGCTGTCGGACGGCACCTTCCCGGCGTTCACCGCCGCCCGCGCCGACCCCGGCCTGGGCCTGTCCGCCGAATCCCTGTTCACCTTCGGCCTCGACCGCCACCTCGACGGCTTGGCGGCCCTCATCGCCGCCGCGGGCGACCGGTCGAACCTCGGCGGGACGAGCGGCGCGGTCGGCAATCTCCAGTGAGGCCGGTGAAACCTCGCCGAGACGGGACAGCAGGGTCCTACGCGACCCTGACCACGTACTTGCCCCGGACGCCGCCCGCCTCCAGCGCCCGGTGCGCCGCCGCTGTCTCCTCCAGGGGGAAGACCGTGTCCACCGCGGGGCTCAGCTTGCCCTCGGCCACATGGCGGGCGAGGTCGTCGAAGTCCGCCCGCTTGGGGTCGCCGCTGAAGTAGCGCACCCGGCCGGGTCCGTGGACCGTACTGGCCGCGAGGTAGCCGAACGTCGCAGCGGGCCGTTTCGGGTCGAAGGCGATGGTGACCATGCGCCCGCCGGAATCCAGTAGGCGCCGGAAGGCCCGCAGGTCGGTCCCCGCGGTGTCCAGGACCACGTCGAAGCGGCCCAGTTCCGCCGGCCGCACGGTCCGGTGGTCGACGGCCTCGTGCGCGCCGAGCCCGCGGACGAAGTCCAGGCCGGCCGCCCGGGCGAGGGCCGTGACCTCGGCGCCGTACGCCCGTCCGAGCTGGACGGCGGCGTTGCCGACACCGCCCGCCGCGCCCCGGACGAGGAGCCGTTCGCCGGGGCGCAGCCCGGCTTTGTCCCGCAGCGCGGTGATGGCCGTGGTGGCCACCGGCAGCGCGGCGGCCTCCACCGGGTCAAGACCGTCAGGGAGCCGGCCGACCCGCTCGGCGGGCACGGCCACGTACTCGGCGGCGCTGCCGAACCCGGAGGTGCGGCCCAGGACCCCCCATACGCGCTCGCCGGCCGCGAACCCTGTGACTCCGGCCCCCAGTTCGGCGACCTCGCCGGTGAAGTCCAAGCCGACCCGCTTGGGGAATGTCCGGCCGCTCAGGAGGCGGAGACGGCCGGCACGGACGGCCAGTTCGCCGCCGTTGACGCTGAACGCGCGCACCTTCACGAGGACCTCGCCGCGGGCCGGCTCGGGGCGTGGCACGCGGCCCGTGTAGAGCACATCGGGGCCGCCGTAGCGGTCGTAGAGCACTGCCTTCATCATGCGGTCGTTCATCGTTCCGCCTCTGCCGCCGGGAGCCGTACGGGATCTGGCACCGACCGTAAGCTCTCAAGTGGACGCAATCGTCCGCTTGGACCGGAAGCGAGAGACAGTGATGGCGGAATCCTCTCGGATCACAGCCCGGGACGGGATGCGGGCGGACGCCCGGCGCAACCGGGAGCGCGTCCTCGTCGCCGCCCGCGCGGTCTTCGCGGAGCACGGGATCGACGCCCCGATGGCGACCGTGGCCCGTCGGGCCGGGGTCGGCGTGGCGACGCTGTACCGACATTTCCCGACCCGGGACGCTCTGGTGCGGGGCGCGTTCGCGCAGCAGATGGAGACCTGCGCGCGGGCTCTCACCGAGGCACTGGCCGCCCCCGACCCTTGGCAGGGCTTCCAGCAGCTGATCGAGACGGTCTGCGCTCTGCAACGGGAGGAACGCGGGTTCCCGGCCGCGTTCGTCACGGCGTTCCCGGAAAGCACGTCGGAACACGCGCAGTCCCGGCACCAGGCCGAACGGGACTTCACGACCCTGGTACGCAGAGCACAGGCGTCGGGCGCGCTGCGGGCCGACTTCCACCCTTCCGACCTCGTCGTGGTCCTGTTGGCACACGGCGGCCTGGTGACCGCCCTGCCGGATGACGGTGCGGCCTCCCGGCGCCTGGTGGCCTATCTGCTCCAGTCGTTCCGCACCGGCACGGCCGACGAACCACTGCCTCCACCGGCCGCGCTGACACTGCGCAGCCTCCCGATCGCAACGGACAGTCCCCAGGGGCAGCGGCCCACCAGAGCCTGACCCGAGACGGAACCTGCCGCAGGGCACGACCGTCGGCCGTACTGCACGGTGCCGTCCGTGGTGCCGTGCACGCCGCCGTGCTCGTGCCCGGAGGTTCTTCCGAACCCGACATCCGGAAAGCGGCCGTCGTGCAAGGATCGTCGACATGCGGAGCATTCGGACCGAGGCCGCCGGCCTTGTCTCAGTCGAACGTTCGCAGTTCGGGCTGTGGGAGGAGGACGAGTTCGCCGAGGACGGCAGCTGGCTGGAACTGCCACTGGCTGACGGGACTCCTGGAGTCACACTGACCGACGGGGCGGTCAAGGTCCGCAGTTCGATTCGGGAGCACTATGCGGAGGTGACCCTTGAGTTGACCGACCGTCCCGTGCGTCCGGAGGGGTTCAGCCTCCTTGCCAGGGTTCCGTACAGGTCGCGGACGGGCCGCATCGACGTGTGGACCCTCTTCTCGGGTCCTGCCGATGTGGCGCTGGAGTTCGAACTCGAAGGAAAGC
The DNA here is from genome assembly GCF_042798815.1 of Kitasatospora sp. NPDC057738. Lineage (NCBI taxonomy): Bacteria > Bacillati > Actinomycetota > Actinomycetes > Kitasatosporales > Streptomycetaceae > Kitasatospora > Kitasatospora sp. NPDC057738. The sequence continues at coordinate 8,705 of NZ_JBHVJT010000011.1, forward strand.
CACGCGATTTCACACTCAGCGTGTTCTGGGCACGTGCAGCTGATTCGGACGATCGGATGAGCGCGGACCTGCCCCGCGGGGTGGAAAGGTTCCGCTTCGCGTTCGCGCCGGTGGTGGCAGCGGCGGAATGACCGGCAACCGTCCCGCCGCCGGCCGTGATCCTTCGGGGCCACGACAGGGTCGAGACTCCGCACTTGTCGTCCGGGAACACAGTCGTCCCTGGCATGTGGAGTGACCGGACACCGCAGTGTCACTTCACCCGATCCGGATGGCGGCGACCCTGTTGAGCGATCACCGACGCCCTGCTTCAGGGGCACAGAGGAGCCGTGGATGCGCCACTCCGAATGTCAGCACGACGCACGTCTGGCCGCCTACGGGACCATTGCCACCCGCCTGTCCCTGGTGAGCGACCGGCGTCTCGGCGAGATCGTGGCGTCCGCTCCTCCGGTCGGATCCGGTATCGGCGGCAGGTCGGCGGAGCTGGCCATCGACGGGACGCGGGTCTTCGTCAAGAGAGTGCCGTTGACGGACGTCGAGACCCGGCCGGAGAACGTCCGGTCCACGGCGAACCTCTTCGGGCTGCCGATGTTCTACCAGTACGGAGTGGGCTCGGCCGGGTTCGGTGCCTGGCGGGAGCTGGCCGTCCACATCATGACCACCAACTGGGTCCTCGGGAAGGAGTACGAGGGCTTTCCCCTGATGTACCACTGGCGTGTCCTGCCCGACTCTCCTCCCGAGGGCTTCGTGGACGAGTTCGGGGGCATCGACGGAGCGGTCGCCCACTGGGAAGGCTCGCAGGCAGTACGCGAGCGCCTGGAAGCCATCGGCCGATCCTCCCGCAGCCTGGTGCTGTTCCTGGAACACATGCCGCAGACACTCCGCACCTTGTTGCGCGAGCACGGGGCGACCGCGGTGGCCGGCGGCAGCTCTCCCGCGTGGGTGGAGGATGCTTTGGCGCGGGGCACGGCATTCATGAGCTCTCACGGACTCGTGCACTTCGACGCCCACTTCGACAACCTGCTGACCGACGGCCGGCTGATCTGCTTCGCGGACTTCGGGCTGGCGCTGAGCTCGGGTTTCGAGCTGTCAGCAGCCGAGCAGCAGTTCCTCTCGGACCACCTCGGGTACGACCGCGACTGCACTGCGAGCCATCTGATCCACCACCTCGTCGACCGCGTCCGGGGCGGTATCGAAGCAGACGTGTTCCTTCAGAAGTGGATCGCGGGTCGGAGGCCCGAGGCTGTTCCGCCCGAGATCGCCGCGATCGTCGAGCGGCATGCCAGGGCCAGCGTCGTCCTGGACGGCTTCCACCGCCGGCTGCTGTCGGAAAGCAAGCAGACGCCGTACCCCGGTGCCGAGCTCAACCGCGTCGCAGACGCCGGTGAGACATCGCGCTGACATTCGAAGGAGCGGGCCCCGGCCGCGACTTGTCAAGGAGGCGACCTGCGGGCCCGCAGCCACAGGCCGACGGCATCCCCGGGACTCCAGCGCCTGGACACTCCGCCCCGGTCGGGAAGGTCAGTCGATCCAAAACCGTTCTTCGTGGGCGGCCCGGGTCCTTCGCAAGAGATGTGCGCGTCACCGGATGCTCGGCTGGTCGGTCACCGGTCGCCGCCGGTGTGGTCGGCCTGCGGCGTGCCCAAGGTCCGTGTCGCACATCACATCGAGATCCTCAAGATTTTTTGCCGGAACGGCCTCCGCTCGGGCTTGTAGGTAAAAGAGCTTGATGTTTCGACACCGACCTGGAGACGCGCATGGCCATCATCCCCTCGACTCAGGGCGTTAGCTGCCACCCGCCGACCGCCCCCGGGGCCTGCCTTCGAGGACAGGCGGCAGGCGTGCCTTCCGCGCTTCCCGGCCTCAGCCCCGTTTGTGCTGCCCGGAGGCCGCGGCGGTCGGTGGAGGTGTCGCTCGGGACGGTCGGGGAACGACCCTTCCTGGAGGAGGAGGTGGATCCTTATCGGCTCGTGGGAGCCATGATTGTCGGGCTTCTGCAAAGGAAAGCTGCCGTTGAGGACCGGAGCTCTCTGGATGTCGGGCTGACAGCGCTGTTGGGCGGCTTGCTGTTGAAGGTCGCCGCCTATACGGGTGCGCTCGCCTGCGAGCCGCCGAAGCGAGAGGCCCTGGTGGCCGCGCTCGCAGCCCGCGGCGCCGCCATCAGGGGCAACACCGGCACGGTGAATGAATTCAGCCGGACCTGGCTGGGACTGTCCGACCCGGATCGGTGGCACGCAGCCGTGGAGGCGGCCCTGCTCGGGGACTGGGTGGAGGAACTGGGCAGGGGCTGGAGCGAGGACCCCGAGATCATCACGCTGTTGCGGCGCTGCTCTCGCGAGGAGCACCGCAATTTCCTGCCGCTGTGGGAACGGAAGGCTCAGGGACGGCGGTTGATGCTCCTCGGCCAGCACATCGGTGCGGACCTCACCGTCGCGGACCTGCTGGTCGACCGCCGCGCTCCGGAGGCCGAGGCGCTGAGCGCGGAACTGGCCGACAGCCGGCTCCTCGCGGTCCTTCGGGGCCTGGCCCCTGACGAGGTCGCCACCACCCGGGCCTGGGCCGCCGGCGAGGAGACCTGGGCCCTGGCGGCCCTCGCGGTCGGCCTGCCCGCTGAGTTCGGCGAGCGGGTGCGTCGCAAGCTCAAGCGCCTCGGAACCCGTCACACCGAGCGTGCCCTCGCCGCGGGGACAGTGACGCGATGAGCCGACGGCCGGTTTCTCCCGAGACGGAGCGCGGCCTGCTGGTGCGCGTGCCGGCCGCGCCGACCTGCACCGCCGTGGCCGGTACCGGCTCGGTCGGCGGTGCCCTGCTGTCCGGCACCGTGCCACCCGATTCCCCGCTGGTGTGGCCGCTCATCGTCCTGGCCCTCGGCTCCATGGCCTACGACCTCGGCGTCCGAGCCCTCCGGGGCCGGGACCGCTGACGGTGCGCCCAGGGCCCGGGAAGGAACGTCACCCCGGGGCCTGGGACATCAGCCCTCGGCCCGCCACAGCTTCGATCTCACCGATCCAAGCTTCGGCTTCAGCGCGTTGGCGCCGCCGCGGCAGTTCCTGTCGCGTCGGTGATCATGCGCGCTTCCCGCCTCAGTAGCCCCTGACGAGGAGCTTGGCTCTGGTCTGGGGCCACGTGGTGTGCACGTAGTGGTCCTCGGCGGCGCGCCAACGCCTGATCCACGCCTCGGGGTTCTCGCCGCGTGCTCGCACCCGCTGCAGGCAGACACCTCGCGGGGTGTCGACGTAGGCGGTGAAGTGGTAGTAGCGGGCCAGCTCCGGGCGGGCGGAGTAGACCCCTTCGACGATCACCACGGTTCCGGAAGCGATCTCGCGCCAGGCCCCGAGCTGTCCGGTGGTCCAGTCGTAGACCTGATAGCGGGCGGCCCGGTCGTCCCGCAGCGGGATCAGGACCTGGTCCCGGAGGCGTTCCCAGTCGAAGTAGCGGTGGTAGCCCTGTTCCGCGTCGAGCAGCTCCCGCTCGCGGTCGGGCATCGGACGGTAGAAGTCGTCGACGTGGACGATGACGGCGCCGTCGAGGTGTCCGGCCACCGCGGCAGCCAACGTCGTCTTGCCGGATCCTCCCGTGCCGTCGATGGCGACGATCCTGGTGGCCCCTTGGGTCCGGGACAGCTGCAGGAGGCCGTCGGCAACGTCCTTCGCTCGCTCCGCCACGTCCACGAGTTGCTGACGCGTCCGCAGCTCGGTGGTCCGCGCGGCGCTCGACAGCACAATCTCCTGTGCTTCCCCGAGGCCGACTCCCAGCAGTTCCCGGGTGACGGCGATCGAGTCCATGACCCCGGCCCCGAGGTCCCGCAGCAGCCGCTGGACATGTTCCATGCCCTCGTCCTGGTCCAGCAACGGCCCGCATCGCTCGACCAGGTAGGCCAGTCGTGCGGCACGCTCTGGAGAAACGCCCTGGATGTTTTCGAGCATGAGAACTCCTCGTGGGTGGCGTGCGGGGCGGGGACAAGCTACTTCCTGCGCACCTCGGGCGACCACTTCTTTGCCGGCCGCCTCCGCCGACTGCCCGCTCCCCCGCGGGGTGGTCGTTCTAGGTGCGACGGCAGGACTCCTGGCGCCCGAGCCAGCCGGTCGCGGCGGTGAGTGACGGATCCCCCTCCTTGCGGGTGTCCACGGCCTCGTCCGGCTCGATCGGCCCCGCGTGGATCCGGCCCGTGCGATCCGCCTCGGCGGCGCCCGTGAGCAGGACGACCGCGCCGTCCGACAACCGGTGCGCGGCGTTGCCGGTGGGCACCCCGTAGGTGCGCGCGCCGAAACTGCGGGTGTCCGGGCGGCCGATGAACGCGATGGCGACGGCCTCGCCCGCGCTGCCCGTGCCCGGGCCGGTGAGGACGGCGACGGGCAAGCCCTGCCCCGGGTCACCGCCGGCCCCGGAGGGCTCCGCCTGTGGAGTCCCGTCCAGGAACGGCACGCCCCCGCGCACCGACCAGACGCTGCGGGTGCCGTCCGCCGTGACGAAGGCCCCCACCGGACCGTCCCCGAGCAGCGGAGCCGCCACCGCCAGCGGCGCCCACATCCCGCCGCCGCTCTCCCGGCGCAGGTCCACCACCCAGCCGCAGGCGGTCGCCCCGGCGACGGCGGCGCGGCCGCGGGCGACGTACTCGGCGTAGGTGCGCTCCGAACCGTTCACTGCCGGAAGACTCAACCTGGCGATGCCGCCGGGAAGTTGTTCGACCGTCGGGGCGTCGACCGTCGCGGGGTCGGCATCCACGGCCGCTGCCTCACCGGGCGGGTAGAACCTGCTATGACTGTCCCCGAGAGCCGCGACCGCGCCGCCGACCGCACCGTGGGTGTCGGCCGTCGTCCGCGCCCCGGCCGCCCGCGCGAACGCCTCGTCCCGCAGTTTCGGCCAGTCCACCGTCGCGGTGTTCAACGACTCCCGCTGCAACAGGTCCAGCGCCTCCGACAGGTAGCCGTGCGCCTGCGCCGACATGCCTCCGGATCCCCCGGAATCCCCGGAATCCCCCGAACCTCCTGAAGCGCACCCCGCGACCAGCGCCAAGGCGCCCGCCGCCGCCCCGGCGATCCGCACCGCCCTCATCCGCGCCCCTCTGCCGGTTCGTGCAGCCGTAGCATCCCCGGTCAGGCGTCGAGCACCTGGCCGTCGCGCCTGACGACCGGTCCTTCCGTCGACCACGGGAACTCGATCCAGTCGTCGGTCCTCTTCCACACGTACTCGCACTTCACCAGGGAGTGCGACTTCTCGTAGATGACGGCGGACCGGACCTCGGCGACATGGTCGAGGCAGAAGTCGTGCACGAGCCGCAGTGTCTTGCCGGTGTCGGCGACATCGTCGGTGATCAGGACCTTCTTGTCGGTGAAGTCGATCACGGCGGGAACGGGCGCCAACATGACGGGCATCTCCAGAGTGGTGCCCACGCCCGTGTAGAACTCGACGTTCACCAGGTGGATGTTCTTGCAGTCCAGCGCGTACGCCAGACCGCCCGCGACGAACACCCCGCCGCGGGCGATGCTCAGGACGAGGTCGGGTTCGTATCCGTCGTCGGCGATCGTCTGCGCGAGTTCGCGCACCGCTCGCCCGAAGGTCTGGTAGTCCAAGGTTTCGCGCACATCAGTCACGGCGACCAGTGTCCTCGGCCGTCGGCCGGGCGGCGAGTACCGGCACGCTCAGGAGCGGAAGTGTGGTGTTTCACACCTCGGTCGCACACTCCGGGTCGGGAGCGGGCCGGGACTGGGCCGGAAGGGCCGTGCCCCACTCCCGGGTGCCCCACTCCCGGATCCCCTACTCCCGGATGCCTGCGGCCTCGATCGCCCGGAAGCGGGTCGCGCGCAAGGCCGCTCCCCACCCGGTGATCACGGTGACGAGGGCGCAGAGCGCGACGGTCCCCAGGATCTGCGTCCACGGGATCACCGTCGGTGCCGAGGTGACGAGTTCGCTCAGCGAAACGTGCTGGGTCACCGCGGCGAGCCCGGTCGCCGCGGCCGCGAGCAGCGTGCCGACGACCACCGCCACGGCCGACTCGGCCACGGCCACCTTCGCGATCTGGCCGCGCACCGCGCCGGCCAGCCCGAGCAGGGCGAACTCCCGCCGCCGCCCGGCCATCGCCATGATCAGGGTGTTGGCGACGGCGATCAGCGCGTAGGCCAGCGCGATCCCCAGGATGACCACCGCGGCGTTGTCCGTCTGCTCGGCGGCGCGTGCGCGCTGGGCCTCCAGGTAGGCGTCATGGGTCATGACGTGCGCGCCGGAGCCGGCCAGCGCCTGGTTCACCGCCGCCGTCTGCTGTTCGTCGAGCGGCCGGCCCGGGCCCGTCCGGGAGTCGAGGTAGACCCGGTTCGGCGTCACCGCGCCGGTCAGCGACGCGGACAGGTAGGTGTCGTCGCCGTTCAGGCCGCGTGCGACGACCGCCGCGACGACGGTCGGCACCCGAGCGCCGGTCGGCAGCAGCGTGACCACCTGGTCCCCCACCGACAGACCGTCGGATCGGGCCGCGTGCTCGTCGATGACCAGGAAGTTCTCGGGCAGCGAGGTGAGCGAGCCGGAGAGCACGGGCGGCGTGACGGTCGTGCCCAGCGCGGACGCGGGCACGGCGTTCGTGCTCAGCGAGTCGATCTGGTCGCCCTTCGCGGTGCCGATCCGGATGTTCATCGAGGTGACCGGGGTGACCCGGACCCCGGGCACGGCCGCCAGCTTCTCCAGCGTCCGCGCGTCGATCCCCGTGCCGCCGGGCACCACCACGCCGGCCGCGTGGATCTCCTGCTGCTGTCGGGCGAGCACCACCGCGTCACCGGACTTCTGCACCGTCAGCAGGGTGGCGACCAGTCCGACGGCCACCACGATCGGCGCCACCGTGGCGGCCGTACGCCGCCGGGAGGTGAGGATGTTCTCGCGCACCAGCAGCGGGCCGGCCTTGGCCGAGCCGCGCAGCGGGCCGATCAGCGCCCGGGTGACCGGCCGCAGCAGGATCGGCGCCAGCAGGGTGACCGCGCCCACGTACAGGACCGGAACGGCCTCGTACTTGCGGGCGCTGGCCGCCAGGTACGGCTCGGTCCGGGCGATGACGATCCCGGAGGCGACCGCGCCGATCAGCATCCCGATCCCGAGCAGCCAGCGGATCGGCGTCATCCCGCGGCGCTCCACCGCGCTCTCGCGCAGCACCTCGATCGGCCGGATCAGCGAGACCCGGACCAGGGTGGCGGCCGAGCCGGCCAGCGCCGCGGCCACGCCGATGACGAAGGAGACCAGCAGCGGCAGGGGGTTGAAGGGGATGGTGAACCAGGACGGGGCCACGTTGTGGTCGAGCATCCAGGAGCGCAGCGGCACGGTGCACAGCGGGGCGAGGACACAGCCGACGACCGCCGCCGCCAGGCCGATCAGCAGCGCCTCGCCGAGCACCATGCGCCGCACCTGCCGGGGCGCGGCGCCCACCAGCCGCATCAGCGCCAGTTCACGGCGGCGCTGCTCGGTGGCAAAGGCGAAGGTCGCGATGACGACGAACACCGCGACGAACACCGCCAGTCCGGTCGTACTGCCCGCCATTGCCTGGGCGTTGGCCAGCGCCTGGGCGCCGCCGGTGGAGTCGGCGTCGAGCCGGGTCAGGTCGTCACCACCGAGGACCACGGCCCGGCCGCCCACGAGGGCGGACAGCTGCTGCGGGTTCTGGTCGGTGACCAGGGCGTTGACCCCGGGCGAGAGGCGCTGGGCCTCGGCATCGCTGAAGAAGACGGCGCTCTCGAACCAGCGCGCGTCGGTGACCCCCACCACCTGGTAGCGGCCGGCGTTGTCGGATGTGGCGGCCTCGGCCTGGCGCCCGATCAGCGACTGGTCTCCGCCGCCGACGACGATCTCGTCCGGGGCCTGCGGCGCGCGCCCGGCCAGCAGGCGGTAGCCCGCGAAGGCGGCCGATGACCAGGGATGGCCGGTCGTCCCCCCGGAGCCGGGGTTCAGCCGTACCGGGAAGCTGCGGTCGGGTGTGGCCTTGCCCGAGGCGGTCACCTGCGTCACGACCTCGGCCGGCAACACCGCCGGGGCCTTCATCGGGCGCCCCTCGAAGCCCTGCGGCGCGACCACGACCCGGGCTTCCTTGAACCGCTGCGGCCCCGGGTGCGGCGTGCCGAAGGTGGCCGCCAGGGTCAGCGTCATCATGCCGATCATCGTCGTGCCGAGCGCGAGGGCGAGGAAGGCGCCGACGAAGCCCATCAAGCGGTGACGCAGGGTGGCTACGGCGAGCTTCAGCACGGGTTCGCCCCGCTCCCGCCGGGCTCCAACGCCGCCATCCGCAGCGCCACGGTCTCGGCCGTCGGCTCGAACAGCTCGCCGGTCACCCTGCCATCGGCGAGGAAGACCACCCGCTGCGCGTACGAGGCCGCCACCGGGTCGTGCGTGACCATGATCACCGTCTGCCCGTGCTCCTCGACGACGCCGCGCAGCAGCGCCAGGACCTCCCGCGCGGTACGCGAGTCCAGCGCGCCGGTCGGCTCGTCCGCGAAGATCACCTCGGGCCTGGTCACCAGCGCACGCGCGATGGCGACCCGCTGCTGCTGCCCGCCCGACAGCTCGGCGGGCCGGTGCCCACCGCGCTCGGCCAGGCCGACCTCGGACAGCCCCCGGTCGATCGCCACCGGGTCGATCGGGCGCCCGGCCAACCGCAGCGGCAACTCGATGTTCTGACGGGCAGTCAGTGCGGGGACCAGGTTGAAGGACTGGAAGATGAAGCCCATGTGCTCACGGCGCAGCTCGGTCAGGGCGCGCTCGGAGAGCTCGTGCAACGGCGCGCCGTCGAGCAGGACCTGGCCCGCGTCGACCCGGTCGAGGCCCGCCGCGCACTGCAGCAGCGTCGACTTGCCCGAACCCGAAGGGCCCATGATGGCGGTGAAGGTGCCCGCCTCGAAGCCGACATCCACCCCGTCGAGCGCCCGCACCCGGTTGTCGCCGCGGCCGTACGTCTTGTGTACAGCGGTCAGGCGGACGGTGTCGCCCGCCCGCCCCGCGCCGACGGAGGCCGGGCTCGAAGCCCGTACCGGTAGTGCCTTGTTCCGGAACACTCGCTCGCCTTTTCCATCGGGGCATCGGTCGGGGCATCGGTCACCCGCCGCACCGACGCTACGGCCGTTCACGGTGTCCACACCTCCGGACTGCCCCTGATCTCGCCCCTGAGGAACCCCCGAGGAACCCCTGACCCGGGCAGACGGCGGCCGCACGGCCTGATCGCTCAACGGGCCGACGCGGCACCGTCGTTCGACCGTTCGCCCCGGCCCGCCACCACGGATTCGGACACCGCGGTGAAGGCACGCACGAGGGGACGGTCGTCTCCCCGGCGGGTGGCCAGGAGGACCCGGCTCACGGCGGGCGGCCCGTCGAGTTCGAGGCGCCGTGCGCCCGCGGGGAGCAGCGTGGTGGCGCTGTGGGGGGCGATGGTGACGCCGAGGCCGGCGGCGACGAGCATGATGATGGTGTGCCAGTTGGAGCACTCCTGGGCGACCCGGACGTCGTTGCCGGTGTCCCGGATGGGCTGGGTGTTCACGTCGAAGGCGTGGGCTCCCGCCGAGCGCGGGAAGAGGATCAGGGGGTCGGCGGCCAGCGCCGCCGCTTTCACCCGGCCGTTCCCGGCGGCGGGGTGGTCGGTGGGGACGACCGCGACGAGGCGTTCCGTCGTCAGAGGGGCGAGGTCGATGTCGTCGCGTTCCTCGGCGTCCCGGACGATCCCGATGTCGGCGGTGCCGCGTTCCAGGGCCGTCAGGACGTCGACGGTGAAGCCGTCGTGCAGCCTGACCTGGACGTCCGGGCGGCGGCGGGAGAAGGCGCGGAGGCGTTCGCTGACGATCGCGGTGGCGGAGGTGATGAAGGCGATGTCCAGGCGCCCGGCTTCGCCGCGGCCGACGCGGCCGGCCTCGTCGAGGTCGGCGGCCAGCCGGCCCAGCAGGTCCCCGGCCCGCGGCCGGAACGTCGCTCCCGCGTCCGTGAGACGGACGCTCCGGGAGGTCCGCCGGAACAGTTCGACGCCGACGATCTTCTCCAACTGCCTGATCTGCTGGGACAGGGCCGGCTGGGCGATGTGCAGGCGCTGGGCGGCGCGGCCGAAGTGCAGTTCCTCGGCCAGCGCCAGGAAGTACCGCAGATGGCGGAGCTCGATTCGCTGATCCATATCTCCAGCCTATGGATGGCGGCCGATGTGTGTATTGGACACCTCGGTGGGCGGAGCCGGAGGCTGACATGGTGTCGTTCAGGGAAGGGAACCGCCTCATGCCGTACGCCTCCGCCCCGACCGTGGTCTCCTCGATCGCGTCGCCGAGCGACGCCGACGCGTTCCGCGCGCTGAACGAGGAATGGATCTCGCGGCTGTTCACCCTGGAGGAGGAGGACCGGGCCGTACTCGGGGATCCGTTCGGCCGCATCGTGGACCCGGGCGGCGACGTGCTCCTGGCCCGCGAGCCGGGCAGCGGCACCGTGCTGGGGTGCGTGGCGCTGCTGGCCTACCCGGACGCCGTGTTCGAGCTGGCGAAGATGGCCGTGACCCCCGCCGCGCGGGGACACGGCATCGGCCGCCGGCTCGTGGCCGCGGCGGTCGACCGGGCCCGGGCGCTCGGCGGGGCCCGGCTGTTCCTCGGCACCAACAGCACACTGGCCGCCGCCGTCCACCTCTACGAGGACGCCGGATTCGTCAGGATCACCCGCGACCGCCTCCCGGTGGCCGATTACTACGCCCGCGCCGACATCCTCATGGAACTGGCCTGAGGCACCGACGGTGCGGGCGGAGAACGCGAACGGAGGAGGTCGGCATGGACGGTGGTCACCACGGCGGTGACGGCAACGACTCGTGGCTCAGCAGTGTCGTCGGCGGCGGAGACGGGCCCTTCGGCGGCGGCGGCAACAGCGGCGGGCCATTGGGGACCCTTCTCGTGATCCTCCTGGTCTTCGGCGTGCCGATCCTGGTGGTGCTCCTGCTGGCCGACTGACGGGCGGCGGCCGGGCAGCAGGGCGGCCGGGACACCTGCCCCGGCCGCAGGGCTGATGCGTTCTCAGGAGATGGGACGTGACGGTTCGCCGGCTTCAGGGTGAGGTGTCCGAGCAAAAACAAACAACGCGACGCCAGATGATCAAGGTTGCTGAGACCGAAGACCGACCTGGAGTCGCGTCCGCGTGCCATCCTCAGGTTCGGGCGCAGGTCTGTGTGGTTCAAGCGCGACGGGTCGGCGGCCCTCGTACCGCTCTGTTCCCCGAGGGCCGAACGCCGACGGCCCGCCCACTCGGCAGCCCCCGGTCGCCCCTGCGCCACCCGCACGAAGGCTTCGCCGGCGGGCAGCGCCGGACCCGACCGCGCGATATCCGCCGACCGGCCGTCGGAGGGCCGTGGCATCATGCCGCCATGACGACGAGCGAAGCCCCCGCAACGGCGGCCGAGGCGGTGCGGGAACTTCGGGAGGTCGCCCACGGATGGGTCGACGGCCGACGCGCTGACCCGGATCTTCTGATCCGGGCCGCGCTCCGCGTCCTGGTCGCCGGCGTGGACACCCCGTCGCTGGTCCTCCTCGCCGCGCTCTTTCGCGGTGAGGAGGACCAGGCCTCGGAGCTGTTCGGCCAGGTGATGGACGAGCTCGGCTTCGGCTTCCACCCGCCCGAGGAGTACTGGGAGGGCCGGCTGGCGCTCGCCCGCTGGTGGGCCGCCGAGATCGTCGGCGGGTGGCTCGACCCCGTCGAGGGCGCCGCACTCATCGTCGAGGATGTGGCCGAAGCCTATGGGAAGTGCGAGGAGTTGGCACCCGTGGTCGATGCGATGGTGGCGCTCATGGACCCCGCCGGCGCCGCATACCCGGACGACGTTCCCGCACATCTGACCCGGGCCGCCCACGAACTCCTGGCCCGCATCCCACCCCCGTCCACCCCTCTCTGACGGCATGAGAGCGCCGTGTCCGTCGGAGGTCGGCGTTCGCCCAGGCGTTCGATGCACACGGTTCGGGGGACCGTTGCACGCCCCAGTGGAAACGAACGACGCGGCGCCGGATGATCAAGGGCGCCGGGACCGAAGACCGACCTGAAGTCGCGTCCGCGTGCCGTCCTCCCTGATCACCGTCCTTGCGCGCCACTGCGAGAATGCCACCGCCCTCCGCCCGCCCGCGGAACCAAGGCCGGGCCGGCCGCCCCGGCCGAGGCGCTTGCCGCTGTCCCCGATGGATCCGGTCGAAGATCCCGCCCCCGTCCTGGTCGCTCCGGCCGTCGGCGGCAGGACCGTGCGCGGCTCCCGCACCGACGGTGCAGCCGTCCACCTGCTTGCCGCTGCCCGCCACGACAGCCGGAGCGCGCCCGGCCGCTGCCGCCCGCCGTCCTGGTCGTCGCACCGGGACGGCGGGCGGCTTCGCGAATGGGGGTCACGCCCCGCAGTTGGTGTGCCGCCGGAGTACTTCCAGGCCGTTGAACACGCCGCCCCAGGTGACACACGCGCCCTTCGCGTATATGTAGACGGGGCCGGCGTACTTCGTGTAGTTCCCGGAGTCGGTGACCCGGGAACCGGGGGTGTCGTCACGTTCTATGTACACCGTGATGGACCGCGTCGTGGTCTGGTTGTCCTTTATCCCGACGACGCAATTCTTGCCGGTGGCGGCCGAGTAGGTCAGGTAGACCGTCACCTCCTCGGTCGGCGACTGGATGCCGAACCAGCTCTTGACGTTGTACCCGCTCCCACATGCGCCGTTGTAGGCGGCGGTGGCGGCGCTGGCAGTGCCGGGGATCGCCACGACGCTGGCCGCGGAGATCGCCAGCAGGCCGGCGGCCGTGGCCATCCGGCGCCCCGGTCGGGTGATTCGGATTGATCGCATCCTTTTGATGTTCATTTCCCCCTCTTTTCCGGCTTCTTACGGTGAGGCTAGCGCGGCACGCCAGGCTCCAGAAGAGGAACATTCGGCCACGTTCGACCGTGACCATGAAATCGATACCGGGAAACGGAGGATCGGAATTCAGTTCGTCACATCTCGCCCGGCCGATGGCACCGCCGACGGCCGGGGCCGGCCCTGCGGTGCGCGGGGTCAGGGGCGCGGAGTGCGGTGCGGGCGCGGATCTCCTGGTGCTGGTGGTGCTCACGCCTTCCGGGCCTTCCCCGACTTGCGCGGTTTGCCTCACCTGCCGTACGGCCGGTTCCGGCTCCGTGCCGGCATCGTCGCGTCGAACCCGGCCTTGCTGGTCGCTGTTCGCGGTTCGGATACGAGCGTGGTCGCGGCCGATCGCCACGGGACGGCCGAGGCCCGGCAGCACCCAGGCCGCGAGGCCGCCAGCTTCCCGTAGAGCACCCGACAGGTCCTGGATCTGCGGGATCACACCGCGCGCGCGTACGGCCCGTCGAGGAACGGCACCATGTCGATCACCACCAGGGCGGTGCGGGCCGGGTCGAGCCGGGTACAGGCGTGACGGCGACCGCGGCGTTCCTCCTGGCGGGTGTGCTCGCGCTGCGGGATCGACAGGTGTGCAGCAGGGCGGGGGCTTCGACCGGAGGGGCGCTCAGAGGTGTCCCTCGGGGTGGATGGTGTTGGCGGCCATCAGGACCGACACGGCGGCGCCGGAGAGCAGGAGCCGGCCGTCCATCGCGGCGGCCACCGCTTCGTCCAGCGGCCACCACTCCACGGTCATGCCCGTCTCGGTGCCGGTCAGCTCCTGTTCGCCGATCGTCAGGTTCCGGGCGATGAACATGTGGAGGCGTGCGGTGCTCTTGGTCATCAGAGCGATCTCGCCGAGCCTGTTCCAGGTGGCGGCCGTGATGCCGGCCTCCTCCTTGAGCTCGCGCCGTGCGCCGCCCAGCGGGTCCTCGCCCGCATCGAGGCGGCCGCCCGGCGGGGTGAGGACCTCGCCGTGGACGTAGCTGCGGTAGCGGACCATGGCGATCCGGCCCTGGTCGTCCAGGGCGATCGTCAGGGCGCCGTCGACGCGGGCCTGGTGGAACTCGAAGGCCCCTTCGGTCCCGTCGGGCTGGGTCACCGTGTCGCGGTGGATCAGGTACGAACCGGTGTCCAGCAGGGTGGCACGGCCGTGGTGCTGCCACGGCTCGGGCACGGCCGGCTGGCGGGTGACGGTGGGAAGGTTCACGGGCGGACTCCTTCTGTCTTGGCGGTGGTGAGCAGCGGGAGGTCACGGTGGGGATGAGTGATCGGGCCGGCCAGCGTCGGCCGGTCAGCAGGGTCGGGCGGTCAGGCCCGGTCGGCGGTGCGGGGGTTGCGCTGTCCGGGCAGCGAGGTGGTGCCGTACTGGTGGGCCTGGAGCAGGTAGGCGGTGCGGTAGCTGCCGCGCCCGGGCCGGTCCGGGTCCGGCTCGTTGCCCATGAGCTGGTCGTGGGTGCCCTGTTCGACGAGCTCGCCGCCATCGAGGACGTAGATCAGGTCGGCGGCGGCACTGGCGGCCAGGCGGTGGGTGATCAGAACCACCGTCATGCCCTGGGCGGCCAGTGAGCGGATGCGGTCGAATGCGGCGATCTCGGCGGCCGGGTCGAGCGCGGAGGTCGGCTCGTCGGCGATCACCAGGTGCGGCGGCCTCGCGCCGGGGCCGGCAGTGGAGAACCGGAAGGCCGCTCGGGCGGTCCCGATCCCCTGCCACTGCCCGCCCGACAGCTGCACGCCTCCGATGAAGCCCTTGGCCGCCATGGTGTCCCAGCCGTTCGGCTGCTCGCTCAGCAAGGTGTCGAGCCCGGCGAAGTCGGCCGCGTCCCGGAGAGCCTGGCCGTCCTCCGCGTGTTCGGGGCGTCCGGCCGTGGTGTTGGCCCGGATCGTGAAGGGCCAGCGGACGAAGTCCTGGGCGAACAGGACGCAGGAGGAGAACAGCTGACGGCGGTCGGCGGTCCGGGTGTCCACGTCGTCCCACAGGATCCGGCCCTCGTCGGGTTGATAGAGGCCGACCAGGAGCTTGGCCAGCGTGCTCTTCCCCGCACCGTTGACACCCACCAGGGCCACGACCTTGCCCCGGGGGATGACCAGGGACACGCTGCTCAAGGACGGTGCGGTACGGCCGGGATAGGTGAACGTCACCTTCTCCAGGCGGATCTCGTCGGGCCGCTGCGGCAGGTCCGCACCCCCGGTGGGGATGGCCCGCTCGGCGGCGGCCGTACCGAGCCGCTCAAGATCCCGTACATACAGCGACTCCTCGAACATACGGTTCACACCGGTCAGCAGGGTCCCGACGGTGGCTGCGCCGCTGCGGATGCCGACGATGACGGTGACCGCGCCGGCCATCGGCAGCCGCTGGGAAAGCACGAGCCAGCCCAGCAGCGCGAACGTGAGCAGCGAGGCGGCGCCGGACGCCGCAGCGGTACCGGCCGAGGTGGCGGCCGCGGCCCCGGCCAGGCGCCGGCGTTCCCCCTCGGAGGTGCGCGCCATCTCCTCGTAGCACTCCAGCAGCCACCGGCCCACCCCGTGGACCCGCAACTCGGCCGCGTTCTGAGGCGCGGTGACCTGCTGGCAGATCAGGTTGGAGGCGCGGGCGTGCTGGATCCAGGCCATCACGGAGGCGTGCCTGCGCCGGGCGGTGCGTACCGCACCCCAGGCCCGGGGCGCGGCGATCAGCACCAGCATCGGCAGCAGCATCACGTTCAGGGACAGGATCACCCCGGCGGTCGCCGTCATGGTCAGCACGGCGCCCAGCACGGATACGGCCTCGCTGATCAGGCGCCGCACGGAGTCCGCTCCGAACCGCGCGCTCTCCAGGGTCCGCGCGAACTCCGCGTCCTCCAGGGCGGCGAGCTCGACCGAGTCGGCGTGCCGCAGCAGTGTCAGGGTGGTGATCCGCTCGACCTGGGGCTCCAGGACCGCCGCCGACCACGTGGAGGCCGACGACAGCCAGCTCGCCGCGCCGGTCGCCGCCCCCGCGACCAGCAGCGGAACCAGCGCGCGGTGCAGACTCTGCACGGCGCTGCCGCCGACCAGCAGTTGGGCCAGCACCCGGTTGGTCGCCACCAGCGCGACCGCGGCGAAGACGGCACGGCCGACCTCGGCGCACACCACGCCGACCAGGGGCCGCCGGTCGGCCCGCCAGGCCAGGCGCCAGGCAAGGACCAGCATGGCCGGGATCTGTCGGGCGACGCGGCGCAGCGTGGCATCGGCGGTGGCGCTCTCGTGCCGGGTGAACCCGAAGTCGTAGCCGAACCTGGCCCCGAAGAGGCGGAGTTCGCCGGGCGAGGGCCGGACGTCGGGACGGGGCGTTCGGCGTGGCCATTTCACGGGGCGGCTCCAGTCTCGTCGAGGGCACAGGCAGGGTGGCGGGCGGACACTGGCGTGGGCGGCGGCCGGGCGCACTGGCCTCCTGCGGCCGGGGCGAACCGGCGCCGTGCGGCGATCGCGAAAGGCTCACGGGTCGGCGGGGTCACGTTCACAGCGGCAGCACCCAGTGCAGGCCCGGGCCGCCGACGACGCGCTGCTCCTGGTCGGTCAGCTCCAGCCGGTAGGTGCCCGGTCCTCCGGCAGCGGCCCAGCGCTCGTGGACGTCCTCGGCGAGCTGCCACAGGGCGCGCGGGCCCCACTCGGTGACGGTGGCGCCGTCCGGGGCGATGCACCAGGTCCAGACGATTCGTTCGGGGTTCAACCTCCGCTCTTTCAGGAGAAGTTGGGAACTCACTGGGCCACCCTAGTGTCGGAGGAAAGCCGTCCGGGCCGGCTTGGCAGGGATTCCTCCGCATGGGGGACGAGGCGGCGCGTCGGCTGGCGCACGGTGGGTGCTGCGAGGAGCAGCCCGACGCGTCCGCCCGCTGGGAGGAAGCCGAGCGGCGAACCTCCCATGGGATGTGGGCGGGCAGGTGCCGGGCCGAGTTGTGCGGCGAGGACCGGGCCATCGTCCGGGCATGCCGAAGCGCGGCGGTCCCACGTCCTGCTCGGCCTCGGGGGCGTGGACACCGCCGGGGATCACCGGACGGTGGGGCGCGGCCCGTGGCCGAAGGCACGTTGCTCCTCCCCGCAGAGCGTCACCGGGCGGGGAGCCGTTCCGCTGTCCTGGTCCTGGCGGCACGGCTAGTTGTATTCGAACCAGGTCAGGATGGCCTTCACCCGGCGGTTGTCCTCGCCGGAGGGCATGCCGAGTTTCAGGAAGACGTTCCCCACGTGTTTGGCCACGGCGGCGCCCGAGAGGAACAGCTCTGTCGCGATCTCCGCGTTGGAGCGGCCTTCGGCCATGAGGGCGAGCACCTCCTGTTCACGGGCCGTGAGGCGGGCGAGCGGGCCCCGCGGCGGGTCGGCGCGGGTGACGTGGCGGACCACCTCGGGGTCGATCACCACTCCGCCGCCGGAGACCGTCTCGACGGCCCGCAGGAAGTCCGCCACTCTGCCCACCTTCTCCTTGAGCAGGTAGCCGACGGCCCCGTCGGCGCCCGGGCCGTTCAGGAGTTCGCGCACGTACGGGCCCGTGACGTAGGCGGAGAGGACCAGTACCGGCAGGTCCCGGTGCCGCGACCGAATGTCGATCGCGGCCCGGAGTCCGTCGTCGGTGTTCCCGGGCGGCATGCGGACATCCGTGATCACCAGGTCGGGGGCGGCTCCGGCGGCGGTGAGGTCGTCGACAGCGGCGACCAGTTCGTCGGCGTCCTCGCATTCACGGATCACGTCGTGGGCACTGGAAACCAGGATCTCCCGGATTCCGGCGCGTATCAGCAGACTGTCGTCCGCCAGGATGATTCTCACAATCGATTTCCCATCGCTTTTCCCTGTCGAGTTCCGTCACCACGGGGGTTGGGCCGGGGCGGATGCCACGACCTCCGTTCCGCCGCCCGGCGGGCTGATGATTTCGAGGTTCCCACCGACGCTTCGCATCCGCTCACGCAGCCCGGAGAGCCCGGATCCGGTGCTGATCCGCGCGCCGCCGGCGCCGTCGTCGCCCACCCGGACGCGGACGCCGCTCTCGGTGCACCGCATCTCGATCCGGGCGCTCCCGACGCCCGCGTGCTTGGCGATGTTCGTCAGGGCCTCGGAGACCGTGAAGTACACGGCCGTGGCGATCGGTGAGGAGAGCCAGGCGTCCGTACCGGTGCTGGTCAGTTCGACCTGCAACGGTGATCTGGCCACCAGTTCGCGGACGGCGGCGACGAGACCGAGATCGCTCAGTTCGCTGGGGTGGATGTCGCGCACCGTCTCCCTCAGCCGTTCGAGCGCGCGCTCCGCCTGGGCCTGGGCCTGGCGGGCCAGCTGGACGATCCGTTCCTGGTCGGTGGCCGTCGCTGCGGCTTCCAGGATTCCCAGGCGCATGACGAGGGCGACGAGTTCCTGCTGGGCGCCGTCGTGCAGGTCACGCTCGATGCGCCGGCGCTCGTTCTCGAAGGCCGCCGTCAGCGAGGCCCGGCTGGCGCGGAGTTCCTCCAGTTTCGCGAGCAGGTCGGGGTTCCGGCTCCCCGAGAAGGCCCGCAGGAGCAGGTCGCGGAGCAGGGAGATGCCGGCCAGCGCGCCCACGGTGACCGCACCGAGGGCGATTCCCGCGGGCACCGCCACGAGGGTTTCCCACAGGGCGGCCGGGGTGAACGGGCCGACTTTCGCGGCAATGCCGAAACCCCAGAAGACGGGGGAGAAAACCAGCGCCAGAGCGCCGACGAATCCGAAGAAGCCCACCAACAGCGAGAGCGCGGACAGGAGCGCGGCGGTGACGAACACGGGCAGGTCGGTCTTCCACACCGACCGTGCCCGCAGCCGACCGGCCACCCACTGCGGCCAGCTGCGGTCGACGGGTCGCAGCGGCATCGTCCGGACTCCGCACCACTGCGCCCTGGAGCGGTCCAGTTCGGCCACCACCGGAACCGAGACCGGCGCAGCGAGAACGGAAATCAGGAGAATCGGAAAGGCGGCCGCTGCGACGAATTCGGTCAGCAGTCTCCGGGCAACACGAATCTGCGCCATGATCAACATTTTCGCACAGTTCGGATGGGTCGGACGGTAGATCCAAGTCTACCTCCAATAGCAGTGCGGGCACCCGTGCACTCCACTGCCCGGCCTTGCTTTCCTTGGTTCATGCCATTCTCCACTACCGCTCCCGTGCCGTGCATTCGTTTGCGCGGCCTTCGGATGGAATTCCCCGTTCCCGGCCGCCGGGGCGATACGACGCGCGTCCTGCACGACATCGACCTGGAGATTCCCGAAGGCCGGCTGACCGCCGTCGTCGGCCCCTCCGGTTCGGGCAAGTCGACGCTCCTGCTCTGCACGGCCGGGCTGGAGCGGGCGACCGCGGGGTCCGTCGAGATCCTCGGGACGGACGTCCGCTCGCTCAGCCCCCGCAAGCAGGCCGCGTTCCGCAGCGAGAACATCGGCTTCGTCTTCCAGGAGTACAACCTCGTCAGCTCGCTGACGGTCGAGGACAACATCGCCCTGCCGGCGCGGCTCGCCGGCCGCCGGGTGCCCAGGGCGCGGGTCGAGGACGCCATGGCGCGGCTCGGCATCGCCAAGCACGCGCGGCGACGCCCCGACCGCCTCTCCGGTGGCGAGCGCCAGCGCGTCGCGGTGGCCCGGGTGGTGGCGAACCAGCCGCGGATCGTCTTCGCCGACGAGCCGACGGGTGCGCTCGACATCAAGTCGGGTCATGTGGTGCTCGACTGGCTGCAGGCGCTTCCCGCGCAGGGGAGCACGGTGCTCATGGTCACCCACGACCCTCATGCGGCCGCGCGGGCCGATCAGGTCGTGGTGATGGGGTCCGGGCGGGTACACGCCGTCATCCCCGGTGGCGACTCCCGCGCGGTGGGCGACGCCGTCCTCGCGGCGCAGTCGGCGGACGAGGCGGGCGGGGAGGAGTCGTGATCCGGCTCGTGCTGTCGGACATCCGCCTGCAGGCGTCGATGTGGTGGTGGACGCTCCTGTGCGCCACGGTCGGCGCGGCGTGCTCGGCGGGCTCGGCCATCGCGATGTTCACCGCCGTCTCGGCGGCGCGGGCGGCGGGTGACGCGCGGATGGTCTCCGCGTCGATCGCCCTCGGCGGCAACATCGTCTTCTTCACCGTGCTCGCCGCCGTGGGCATCGTCGCCTCCGCGGTCGGTCTGACGCTGACGACCCAGCGGCGCGAGCACGCCCTGTGGGTGATCCTCGGGATTCCGCGCCACCGGGTCAGGATCATCCTGCGGACGGAGCTGGTGGTGCTGGGCGCGGTGGCCGGCGCGCTGGCCGCACCGCTCGCCCTGCTGGTCGCGGGTGTCACCCTCGCGCAGTGGAAGGGGACGGGTCTCGAACTGCACGGGGCCTCGGTCGGGTTCCGGTTCTGGTACGTCGGCGTGAGCGTGCTGTTCGGACTGGTTCCGTGCCTGCTCGGCGGCTGGGGCGTCACCCGGCGGGCCGCCAGGACGCCGGAGATGCGCGCCTTCCGGGACTTCTCCGATCCCCCGGCGCGGCCGGGCGTGGCCCGCGGTGGCCTCGCCCTGTGCCTGCTCGCCGGTGTGGTCGGGATGTGGGTCCCCGGCCTGGGCCTCGAACTCAAGGGCGGGCTCGCCCAGCGGACGGCCTTCGCGTTCGCCGGGAACCTCTTCCTCGTCTGCCTGCTGCTGCTGATGGGGCCGTGGGTGCTCACCCCGCTGATGAAGCTCTGGACGGCGCTGGTGCCCTCGCGCGGCGTCGCCTGGCACCTTGCCGTGCAGTCGTGCCGGGCCCGCGCGACGAGGAGCGTCACCACGGTGCTGCCCTTCGCGCTCTCCCTGTCGTTCGTCGGCCTCTTCATGGTGATGGGGAAGGTCATGCCCGGAGGCAGCGCCGGGCTGGACAACATCCTGGTCGTGCTGGGCTGGGTCTTCGTCGTGTCCTGGGTCGGGGGCCTCGCCGTGATCGCCCTCGTCGGACGGGAGCGCACCCGTGACTCCGCCGTCGTGACGGTGGCCGGTGCGCGGCCGGGCGTGGTCACCCGGTCGATGGTCTACGAGGGGGCGATCTACGCGGGGACGGCGATCGTCTTCGGCGCGCTGTTCGTCGCCGTGTCGAGTCTCACCATCGCCCTGGGGGCCCGGATCGACGTCGTCCGGGTCCTGGCGGGCCTCCCCTGGGCCACGCTCGGGGCGCTCGCCGCCGGGACGCTGGTCACCACCTGCCTCGCGCTGGTCCTGCAGGCGGCCCGGGTGTCGCGCACGGTCGCGGTCCGGGCGCTGCGCTCGTGAACCGGGGTGCGGGAATCAACACCACCATGTTCGTTGACGAAGGAAGAATTCGATGGAACTGACCACGCGCACGCTTCTCGCCTTCGGCGGAGCCGCGCTCCTCGGCCTCGCCGCCACGGCCTGCACCACGGACGGCCCATCGGCCGACGCGACCGTGGAATCGAAGTCCTTCGACTTCGCCGGTGGCAGCCTGACCGTCAAGTCCGGTGCCGCCGACCTCGCGCTGGTGGCCGCCGACGTCGAGGGCGTTCAGGTGGAACGACGGGTCAGCGGCAGGAAGGTCGGCGGGGAGGTGGGGTCCGGCTGGCAGCTCGAAGGGGGCACGCTCACGCTCTCGCTGGACTGCACGGGGATCTCGGTGGACTGCGGCGCGAAGTACACCGTGAAGGTGCCGCGCGCCGTCGCAGTCACCGCCGAGAGCGGCAAGGGGCGCATCGAGGCCACCGGCTTCACCGCGGACTTCTCGGCCAGGACCGCCGGCGGCGACGTCCGGTTGTCGGATCTCCACGGAGCCGAGCTGGCCCTGGAAGGCGGCGACGGAAGCATCGAGGGCGACGGGATCTCCGCCCGGTCCGTCAGCGTCACGTCGCGGAACGGCCACGTCGACCTGGGCCTGGCCGCCGTGCCCGACCTGGTCGACGTGCAGAGCAGGGACGGCGACGTCGTGCTGGGCCTGCCGGAATCGAAGTACGCGGTCCGCACGGCCGCGAAGAAGGGCGACGTCACCGTGAACGTCACGAAGGACGACGCGAGCGGCCATTCCGTGGCCGTCCGGACCCGCAACGGCAGCATCGCCATCGGCACGGGCCGGAAGTCCTAGCCGCCGCGCAGCAGCCGGGCCGGAAGCGTTCGATCGAGCGCGAAAGTCGAACAGGAAAGAACGAATGTCAAGCAACTCCCTCTCCGGAATCAGGGCACCTCGGGTACGACGGCGTGCAGCCCTGGCGCTCGCCGCTTCGATGACGGCTGCCGTGGCGATGACGGCGTGCTCCCACAACTCCACGGACAACTCGGCCTCTCCGGCACCGGGTGCCGCACGGGTGAGCGCCGACCTGCAGAAGCTCATGAGTGCCGCGCCGTGGTCGTCGGGCCAGTGGGGCCTGCAGGTCGCCGATCTGCAGACGGGGAAGGTCGTCCAGTCCAAGGGCGCCGATTCCCAGTTCATGACCGGTTCGACGGCCAAGACCTTCGCGGTCAGTGCTGCGCTCGACGTCCTGGGCGACGACCATCGCTTCCGTACGCCCGTGGTGCATTCGGGTACGGTCTCCGCGGACGGGCGGCTCTCCGGCGATCTCATCCTGGTCGGGAGCGGCGATCTGGCACTCGGTGGGCGGACCACCGCGTCGGGCGGACTGGACGTCCCCGACTTCGACCACTACGACGCCAACGCCGTACCCGGCATGGCGACCATCACCGGAGAGGATCCGCTGGCGGGTGTCGACGAGCTGGCTCGACAGGTCGCGGCCAGTGGAGTCCGCCATGTCGACGGCGACGTGGTGATCGACAACCGACTCTGGGATCCGGTGTCGATCGGCGGGGTGCCGGTCACTCCGACCATCGTCAACGACAACCTGATCGACGTGCTCATCACACCGGGCGCACCCGGCGAGCCGGCCAAGGTCGACTGGCGCCCGAAGACGGCCGCCTTCGGCGTCGACGCGCTGGTGACGACCACGCCCGCCGGAAGCAAGCCGGCGGTGACGACCGAAAGCGTGAGTCCTGGTCACATTCGGGTGCGAGGCTCCGTGCCCGCGGACGCGAAGGCTCCCTTCGTGACGACCTACCAGGTTCCCGACCCGGCGGCGTTCGCCCGCACCGTCCTCATCGAGGCACTCGCCAGAAACGGCGTCAGCGTATCCGCCCCCTCGCTGGGAGCGAACCCCGACAGCAAGCTTCCTCCGTCGGCGGAAGTGAGCTCGCTGCCGGTATCGGCGACCTACACGTCTCCGCCCTTCAAGGAGTACGCAAAGCTGATCAACAAGGTCAGCCACAACCTCGGGGCGAACCTTCTGCCGCCGCTGATGGCAGCACACGAGGGGCAACGAACCTATGCGGACGGCATGAAGATCGAGAAGGAGTTCCTCGCTCGCGCAGGCGTGGATCCGAATTCGGTGAGCCTCGTCGACGCCCAGGGCCTCCCCGGCGACAAGGCGACGCCGACCGCCCAGGTGGCGCTGCTGCGGCACCTGGCACGACAGGACGACTTCGACGTCTTCTACGACTCCATGCCGAACATGGGCGTCGACGGCTCGCTTGCCGACGTCATCGAGCACACCGATCCCGCCGCAGGACACATCCGTGCGAAGACCGGCACCCTGGTCAGTTCCTACCAGGGCAAGCTGGCTCTCGGCACGAAGGCACTCGCAGGCTATGTCGATGCGAAGGACGGCCACCGCTACGCCTTCGCGATCTACGTGAACAACATTCCGGTGCCCAGTGACTCCGTGAGCGATGCCATCGACCTCGCGCTCAAGGCCAACAAGCAACTGGGAGCGATGGCCGCCACCATCTACAAGTCGCCCAAGGCGTGACGGGCAGCCCGGTAGCCAGGCGCTCGGCTGGGGTCTCCCAGCCCCGCTGCCGGGCCCCGGGGCCGCGCACGCCTCCGGGACCCGGCAGCCACTGTGGCCTCTCCCACCTGCGAATTCAACGAATTGTGACGCGAACACCTCCGCGTGCTGCGGGGGCGTTTCGTCTTCGTGTCCACATGCCCTGATCCCTGGCGCCACCTGTCGCTCGCACACAGACTGGCTTCTGCACGGTCGTGCAAGCACCCCTTGGATCGAGGAAGTTCCATCCGCATGCCCAGTTCCCCCAGACCCGGCGCTCCCCAGCCGCACCCGCCGCATCCGGTGGGGAGGTGCCGTCCGTGCTCCGGTACGTGACACGCAGGGCGGCGGGCTGGTTCCTGGTGATCGCCGTGGCCACCAACGCCACGTATTTCCTGGCCAGTTGGTTCCTCGACCCGCGTTCGAACTTCAAGGAGCTGCGCCCGGTCCGCACCGAGGAGCAGATCTCCCGGGCCCTGGCCCCCTACAACCTCGACCCGCACGAGCCGCTGCTCCACCGCTGGTGGGACTGGCTGACCGGGGTGGTCCTGCGCTTCGACTGGGGCCGCTCCCCCGTCGGGGTCCGGGTGAACGGGGAGATCGGCTACCGCTCCCTGGTCAGCGCCGAACTGGTGATCGGCGCGACGGTCCTGTCCGTCGTCGTCGGCGTCGCGCTCGCGGTCCACACCGCCTCGCGCCAGTACGGCTGGCGGGACCGGGCCGCCCAGGCCCTGTCCATGGCGCTCTTCAACGTCCCGGTGTCCATCGCCGCCCTCGCCCTGGTGCTGCTGGCCATCCGGCTGAACGAACAGGCGGGTTGGCACTTCCTGTACGTCGCGGGGGAGAACTCGCCCGACGTGGAAGGGTTCTGGGCGACGATCGGCGACCGGCTGCTGCACCTGATCCTGCCGACGCTGACGCTCACCCTGACGGGGTACGTGGGCTACCACCTCACCCAGCGCTCCCTGCTGCTGGACGTCATCGGCTCCGACTTCGTGCGCACCGCACGGGCCACCGGGCTCACCCGCGCCCGGGCGATCCGCCGGCACGCCCTGCGCACCGCTCTGATCCCCACCGCCCAGTCCGTGGCCTTCAGCATCCCGGCCGTCTTCACCGGCGCGGTCCTCACGGAGACGATCTTCGGCTGGAACGGCATGGGCCAGTACTTCATCCAGACCATCAGCAAGAACGACGTGCACGGCACCGTGGCGACCGCCGCCTTCGCCGCCGCCCTGACCGCGGTCGGCGCGATCCTCGCGGACATCGCCACCGTTCTTCTCGACCCGAGAGTGCGGGTGAGCTGAGATGAGTACCCCCGTGACCCCTGTGACCCCTGTGAGTCCCGACGCGACCGCCGAAGGCGTCCCGGCCACCGCACCCGGGCCGGCCACCGGTCCGCTGCTCACCGAGCAGGACGGGCGGGACGGGCGGGGCGTGCGCGACGGAC
Source organism: Kitasatospora sp. NPDC057738 (assembly GCF_042798815.1). Classification (NCBI taxonomy): domain Bacteria; kingdom Bacillati; phylum Actinomycetota; class Actinomycetes; order Kitasatosporales; family Streptomycetaceae; genus Kitasatospora; species Kitasatospora sp. NPDC057738. The sequence goes on from NZ_JBHVJT010000011.1 coordinate 33,744, forward strand.
ATGACCGGCACGACCTCCACGACGGTCGCTACCTGGGACGGCGCCGCCTCTACCTGCGGCGCTTCCTGCGCAACCGGACCGCGGTCGCCGGCGTGGTGATCTTCCTGCTGCTCGTGCTGTTCAGTGCGCTCGGCGACCTGTTCACCCCGTACGGCTACGCGGACACCGACTTCTCGGCCCTGACCCAGTCCCCCGGCGCCGAGCACTGGTTCGGCACCAACCAGGGCGGCAACGACGTCTACGCCGCCGCGGTGCACGGCCTCCAGCGCTCGCTGGTGATCGCCGTGACCGTCTCCCTGCTGACCGTCGCCATCGCCGCGGTCGTCGGCGCGGGCGCCGCCTACTTCGGGGGCCGGGTGGAGAAGGCCACCCTCGCCCTCATCCACTTCCTTCTGATCGTGCCCTCCTTCCTGATCCTCGCCCTGGTCTCGCACCGGCTGGCGGGCGACTGGCGGGTCCTCGTCCTCGTCCTGACGGTGTTCGGCTGGATGTCCACCGCCCGCGTGGTCTGGTCGGTGTCGACGTCCCTGCGCGAACGCGACTACGTGCGCGCCGCGGAGTTCATGGGCGTGCGCCCCCTGCGCATCGTGGTGCGCCACATCATCCCCAACCTGGGCTCCCTGCTCATCGTCAACCTCACCCTGGGCGTGGTCTCCACCGTGCTCAGCGAGACCGCGCTGTCCTTCCTCGGCTTCGGCGTCCAGACCCCCGACGTGTCGCTGGGCACGATGCTCGCCGACGGCGCGGGCACCATCACCAGCGCCCCCTGGCTCTTCGCCTTCCCCGCCGGGCTGACCGTACTGCTCACCGTCTCGATGACCTTCGTCGGCGACGGCCTGCGCGACGCCCTCGACCCCACGTCCACCACCGGCGCGGCCGGAGGCCGACGATGACCCTCGCACCCGCCCACCGCACCGGGCCCACGCCCGGGCCCACCGGCCTCACCGAACCCAGTGGCCTCACCGGCCCCGCCGGGCCCGCACCCGTCCTGTCCGTACGCGACCTGCGCGTCTCCTTCCCCTCCGAGGCCGGACCGGTGGAGGCCGTGCGCGGCGTCGACTTCGACCTCCTGCCCGGGCGCACCCTGGGCATCGTCGGCGAGTCCGGCTCCGGCAAGTCCGCCACCGCCCTCGCCGTCATGGGCCTGCTGCCGCCCACCGCGCGGCTCGGCGGCCGGATCCTGCTGGGCGGCCGCGACCTGGCCGCCATGGGCGACAAGGAGCTCTCCCGGGTGCGCGGCAAGGACATCGGCATGGTCTTCCAGGACCCGATGTCCGCGCTCACGCCCATCTTCAGCGTCGGCCGGCTGCTCTCCGAGGCCCTGCGCGTGCACCGGGAGCTGTCCAGGAAGGACGCCTGGGAGCAGGCGGTGGAACTGCTCGACCTGGTCGGCATCCCCGACCCGTGCGAACGCGCCAAGGCGTTCCCGCACGAGTTCTCCGGCGGCATGCGCCAACGCGTCGTCATCGCGCTGGCCATCGCCAACAAGCCATCGGTGCTCGTCGCCGACGAGCCCACCACGGCGCTCGACGTCACCGTCCAGGCGCAGATCCTCGACGTGCTGCGCCTGGCCCAGCGCGAGACCGGCGCCGGTCTCGTCCTGATCACCCACGACCTGGGCGTGGTGGCCGGCCACGCCGACGACGTCGCCGTCATGTACGCCGGACGGATCGTCGAGCACGCGAGCGTCGACGAGCTCTTCCGCCGTCCGACGATGCCCTACACCGCCCGCCTGCTGGCCAGCATCCCGACCGTGGACGGCGGCGTCCAACGGCCCCTGGTCCCGGTCGGCGGAGAGCCGCCGTCCCTGGTCGGCCTGCCCGGCGGCTGCCCCTTCGCGCCCCGCTGCACGGTGGCCCGGGACGTGTGCCGGACCACCGAACCGGACCTGACCGCGCCGGACCTGACCACGCCGGACTCGACCGCAGCGGACTCGACCGCGCCGGACCTGACCGCACCGGCCGGGCAGCCCGGGCGCGCCGCCTGCCACCGCGCGCAGGAGATCGCCGACGGAAGCCTCGACCCCGTCGGGGCGGCCGCCCCCGTGCCACCGGCCGCGTCCGGGGAGCGGACCGCCGGCGACGTGGTCCTGCGCGTCGAGGACCTGGTCAAGACCTTCCCCGTCACCAAGGGGGCCCTGCTCAAGCGCCGGGTGGGGACCCTGCACGCGGTCAACCACGTCAGCTTCGAACTGCGCGCGGGCGAGACCCTGGGCCTGGTCGGGGAGTCCGGCAGCGGCAAGACCACCACGCTGCGCGAGGTGCTGCGGCTGCGCGCCCCCGAGGGCGGGCGCGTCGAAGTGGCCGGCACCGACGTCGCCACGCTGCGGTCGGCCGCCCAGGTGCGCGAGCTGCGGCGCGAGGTCCAGATCGTCCTCCAGGATCCGACGGACGCCCTGGACCCCCGGCTGACCGTCTTCGACCTGCTGGCCGAACCGCTCCAGGCCGCCGGCGCCGACCGGACGGCCATCCGCTCCCGGGTCACCCGGCTCCTCGACCTGGTGGGCCTGGACCGCGCCATGGGCGACCGCTTCCCCGCCGCCCTGTCCGGCGGCCAGCGCCAGCGCGTCGGCATCGCCCGCGCCCTGGCCCGCGAGCCGAGGCTGCTGGTCCTGGACGAGCCGCTGTCCGCCCTGGACGTCTCCGTGCAGGCCGAGATCATCAACCTGCTCGCCCGGCTGAAGCGCGAACTGGGCCTGGCCTACCTGGTGGTGGCGCACGACCTGGCCGTGGTGCGCTACTTCTCCGACCGCATCGCGGTGATGTACCTCGGACACGTCGTCGAATCCGGCGCCACCGAGGAGATCTTCGCCCGGCCCCGGCACCCGTACACGAAGGCCCTGCTGTCGGCGATCCCGGTCCCCGACCCGGAACGCGAGCGCCACCGCGAGCGCATCGTCCTCGCGGGCGAGCAGCCCAGCGCCGCCCGGCTGCCGCAGGGCTGCGTGTTCGTCGACCGCTGCCCGCTCCACCGGGAGGCCGACGAGAGCGTACGGGCGCGCTGCCGCACCGAACGGCCGGCGACCGTCGGCACCCCGGGCGGTGCCGACCACCAGTACGCCTGCCACGCGGTCTGACACCCGCCACCCCGCACCGCCTCATCCCGCCCCGTTCCGCCCCACCCTTCCCCTTCTCACCGATTACCACCAAGGACATCCCATGCGTCGCAAGCTCGCCCTGCCCCTCGCGCTCGCCGCGGCCGTCTCGGTCGCCGCCACCGCGTGCTCCTCCTCGTCCTCCTCCGGCGGCTCCCCCAGCGGCTCCCCCGGGCAGGACGCCAAGAACACCGCCCAGGTCGCGTCCTCGGTCACCGACTACAACCCCCAGCCGTACGAGAACATCAAGGACGGCGGCACCTACACCTCCGCGGGGACCTTCGACGAACAGGGCAACCCCTTCAACGTCAACGGCACCCTGAACGCGCTGCGGATCTGGTCCTGGTACAACGCCGACGCCATCACCTACTCGCCCACCGGCGAGGTCCAGTACAACCCGGACTACTACAGCGACGTGAAGGTCACCGTCGAGGGCGGCGACCAGAAGGTCGTCATCACCCTCAACCCCAAGGCCGTGTTCAACGACGGCACCCCGATCGACTGGCGGGCCATCGAGGCCACCTGGAAGGCCAACAACGGCTCGGACAAGGACTACGCGGCCTCCTCCACCGACGGCTACGACCGCATCACCTCCGTCACCCGGGGCACGGACGACAAGCAGGCGGTCATCGCCTTCAAGGGCGTCAACGCCTCCTGGTCCGCGCTGTTCACCACCTTCCTGCACCCCCAGGCCGCCACCGTCGACAACTTCAACAAGGCGTACGTCAAGACGGCCCACCCCGAATGGGGCACCGGACCGTACACCGTGGGCACCTGGGACGAGCACTCCGGCAACATCACCTTCGTGCGCAACCCCACCTGGTGGGGCCGGACGGGCAAGCTCGACAAGCGCGTCTACGTCAACCTGGAGAGCGCCGCCTCGATCAACGCCTTCAAGAACGGCGAAATCGACTACGCCCCCGTCGGAACCGCCGAGAACCTCAAGCAGGTGAAGACGGTCAAGGACGCCGGGATCCGCAGCGGCGGCAGTCCCTTCGAGTACGCGCTGTACCTCAACACCAAGTCCCCGCTCCTCGGCGACGTCCAGGTCCGCAAGGCGGTGCAGGAGAGCATCGACCGCACGCAGATAGCGAAGATCCGCTTCCAGGGCCTCGACTACACCGAGCCGCTGCCCGGCTCGGCAGTGCTCTACAGCTTCCAGCAGGGCTACCAGGACAACGTCGCCGCCCTGCTGAAGTACGACCCGGAGGAGGCCCGGAAGACCCTGGACGCGGCCGGCTGGCAGCCCGGGGCCGACGGCATCCGCGCCAAGGACGGCAAGCAGCTCGAACTCGGCTACACCCTGCTCGGCGACGGCCCCATCGAGAAGGCCACCGCCGGAGCGTTCACCGCGATGCTCAAGGCCGTCGGCGTGAAGGTGGACGTCAACAAGGTCTCCGAGAACGACTTCTCCAAGGTGCTCAGCGACCGCCGCTTCGACCTGTTCATCTCCGGCAACCGCTCGACGGACCCCTTCGGCGCCCGGTACCTGTGCGACTTCTACTGCTCGGACCGTGACTCCAACATCACCGGCTCCGGCACCCCCGAGCTGGACAAGGAGATCCGCGCCACCGGAGAGATCGCCGACCTCGGCCAGCAGATCGCCGCCGTCAACGAGATCGAGCGGAAGGCCCTCCAGCAGTACGCCTTCCTGCCGCTCTACAGCGGCCCCTCCACCTACGGCATCCGCAAGGGCCTCGCCAACGTCGGTGCCACCATCTTCTACAGCCCGCTGCCCGAGACCATCGGCTGGCAGAAGTAGCACCGGCGGAACAGGCGTCAGAGGGCTGGTGGCCAGGGGCCGGCGAGCAGTCGTGCGGCCTCGGCGACGATCCTCGCGGCGATGGCCTCCTTCGACTCGGCGACGGCGGGGCTCCAATCCTCGTACTGGATGCCCTCGCTGACGATCGGCTGCAGCGCGTCGGGGTGGCCGAGCGGTGACCACACCTCGTGGCCCAGGAGGTCGGCGCCGATGGCCGGGTGCATGCCGCCCTTCACGATCAGGGTGAGCCACCAGCGGGCGAGCTCCCAGCGGATCTCGCGTTCCTCCGTGGGGGCGTCCGCCAGCAGATCGAGCTCGTCCATCACCTGGTCGAAGAGCTGGGCCGCCTCCGGCTCCTCGGAACGCCCGAGCCCAGCGAGCAACCGCAGCGAGGGCGTGTCGACATCCAGAACGAGCGCCACCAGGCCGGCCCGGATCAGCTGATCCGCGCTGACGCGGCGTCCCAGGACACGTTCGAGAGCCAGCATCCGCAGGTCGGTGAGCGCCTCCCGCGAGGTGCGGGCGCAGGGGTCGTACGGCGTCGTGCAGAGGGCCGGACGCGGGGTGCCGTTGTTCTCCGCGAGAACGTAGGACCAGAAAGGGACAGTGGCACGGGCGGAGTCCAACTGCCCGGGCAGGCCGGCGAACTCGTGGCGGAGGTAGTCGGTGAGGTCGGCCCCGTAGAAGATGATGTCGGTCTGGTGGACCGACAGGACCGGGTGTCCGACCTGTCCGGGAATCCCCGGCAGGTAGCGGTGGCCGAAGACCGGGACGAGCTGGGGGACATCGGCCAGGAAGGACCGCGCGACCCTCACCGCGGCCTCGGCCTCCTGCGGCCGCTCGCCCCACGCCGGATGCCAGAAGCCGTTGTGACGGACGTCGAAGAGCGTGCCCTCGACCGGCCGGTCGAGGCGCTCCCGCAGCACGGCCGGATCGCCGTCGCGCCAGTCGGGCCAGCCCTCCCCCAGCGGAAGCCCCGCCCCCAGGAAGACCCGGTGGTCGGCAGCGAACCGGAAGCCGAACCGCGCCTCCACGGCGTCCAGCTCCCGCTCGCCCATGCCGGCGGAGATGTCGGCACCGTGCAGGCGGTGGAGGGCCCGCGCGGCTGCGGCCGTGAGAGGACGAGGCGGCTGAAGAGTCACCTACTCAGCCTAATCGGCCCGCGCCCTGGCCCCCGCCGCAGCGCAACGTCCGGGGCCCGCACGTTCGAGTCGCGAGGGGCGGCCGGCCGGGCCCGCACCCAGGAAGCCTGCCATCAGGACCTCTCGCCGCCGGCGGCACCGAGCAGGCAACGCTTCGCGCCGCAGTGTCACAATTCGGTGACTGGGTGTCATAGGCGTGTTCTAGAGTTCCTGACGAAGAGCCGCAGACGGTGGTGTGGTGCAGAAGGGTGGCCGTGTGGAATCGAGGGGCCTGTCCGTCGCGGACTGCGGACGTCTACCGACCGGTGTCGTCGCCGAGGCCGCAGAGTCGGACTTCGAAGTGCTCGTGCGGACGGCGATCGCCGACGCCACGCGCCCTCCCGTCCGGCGCAGCACCAGAGCGTGGCTGCGGTCGCTGGAGATGCACCTGGACTGGGTGGACGCGCTGTTGTTCGCCGAGGGTGAGCTCCAGGTCGCCGTGGAGCGGCTCTCGTACCAGCGGGACCCTCGGGTCGAGGCGAACGAGAACCGGCTGCGGTGGGTCCGCCGGGCCCTGGCCGAAGCACGCGCTCTGGCCAACGACTACAGGCTGGAGGTTCACCGCTCCCGCGAGGATGTCCGTGACCACCTCGACGCCGTCCACGTCGCCCAGCGGTGGCTGCGCCGGCACTTCACCGAGGAAGGCGACCTGATCAGGGAGGCCCTCTGCGGAAAGGCCGGAATCGCCGCGCACGTTCCCAAACCCCCGGACGCCAGGGACGGCCTGCACGCAATCGAGATGGCCGCCGCGAGTGGAGCGATCGACGCCCCGCTCACCACCGCGGTCTCCATGCTGATCAAGGCGCCGTGGGAGTCCTTCCGCAGCGCGGTGGCCCGTGACATCAACCAGCAGGATGCCCGCAACACCCTGCTGCGGCACCCCCTTCTGCTGCGCCGCTGGCACCAGGCCCTGCTGGAACTGCTGGAGGAGTGCACGCCCCGGGCCCACGCCGTCTCCGCACGCGCGTTGGGCGACCTCGAGATCGATCTGTATGTGCTGGGGCACGCCGAGGCCATGCGGACCCTGAACAACCGACGGTTCTTCGTCGCCGTGCTCCAGCGCCTGGCCGAGTACGAGCGCACCGTCCGGAGGCTGTCCAAGGAAGTGGCCCGATGGGACCTCAAGCGCAAGGAGCCGTGGGCCGGCATCGAGCCCGAGGTCCAGGCCGAACTCGCCCGCCGGCACCCGGGCGAGTACGCCTTCGTCCGCCGTTCCCTCGACCCGTACGGTGAGGAGTTCGGTAGCCGCACCCTCGATCCGACCTGGCGGAACAACCATCAGCGCTGGTCCGAGCTTCGACGCCAGGTGATGGCCGCGCTCGCGGACGGAACGTGGCAGACCGCAGTCCTGCCGAAACAACGCGCGGACTCCGACGTCAAGGACGACGTCGACCGCGCGACTCGCAACGCCGAGCTCAGGCGGAAGGTCCAGGCCGGCCTGCTGACCCCCAAACAAGCCAAACGCAAGCGCGAGCAGGACAACCGGCGACGCCGCGCCCTTTGAACCCCGGACGCCCGTTCCCGGAAACGGGCAGCGACCACCGGGACCCCGGGGCGCCCCCGTTCCCGCGGCCCCGGCCGGCCGTCACGGCCTGGCACTGCGCACCGGCCCGGCGGCCACGGCCACCAGTAGCGAGAAGTGGACCGGGGAGCGAACCCACCGCGAGTGACGCCGCCGACGGGCCCCCGGGCCGTCGGCGGCGCACCGTTGGCCCCCGGACTCCGGAAACGTCGCCCCCGCCGGGTTCACCGGTCTCGTGCGCGATGCGCCCGACATGGTTCGTGTGATCACTATTGGTCTACTCCAATCTGTCCTGAATACGTCGTCACAGCAGGCCCCGGACTGCCGTTCACTGTTCCTCCCGAGCAGCCGGGTTCGCTGCCGCAGGACCGGTCGACATGGGAGGCGGGATGCGAAGGGCCGTACGCTGTCTGGCCGTTGGGGTTGCCGCCGTACTCGGAGCCGGTGCGGTGGTGGCCGTGCACGTCGACGGGCGGACGCCGCTCGTGCCCGCCCTGTACCTGGACGGGCTCCTCGCGGTCGGCTGGCTGTCGCTCCTCGCCCTGGCCGTACCGCGGCGACGGTCCGCGGGCCCGTCGGTGGACGACGGCGGCGGGCCGCCGCAGCAGGCCGACCTGCCCCACCGGACGGACGCCGAGCCTCGCGCGACCTCGCACTGGAGGGGTCGCCACGGGCCCTGACCCCGACCCCGGCCCGATCGCGGCCCCGCTCCCGGCCCCGACCCTGTGGAATCCGGCCGAGGTCGCGTCGCGGTCTTTCCGCCGTGGACGGCTCCTGCCACCATGACGCGAGGACCCCGGAGCGAGGGAGAGCTGTGGTACCGACGGTGCGCGTGAGTTCGGCGGTCATGACCCACCCGGTACGCCTGGTTCAGGCCCGCGAGCTGGCCGAGCGGCTCGGGCTGGACGGCCTGGCGCTCGATCCGGAGCCGGACGGCCCGCCGTCGGCGCTCCGGACGGCCCTGGTCGCCTGGGCGGCGGCGGACTCCGGGGGGAGCCATCACCTCGTCGTCCAGGACGACGTCTCCGCCCCGGAGGACATGGTGGCGCTCGTCGGCCGGGCGGCCACCCGGTTCCCCGACGAGGCCCTGGTGTTCTACACCAACTGGCACGCGCGCAACGGCGGCGCCGCCCGGCTCGCCGCGCTCGCCGGAGCCTCCTGGGTACGGGCGGTGCCGGACGAGTTCACGCCGTCCCTCGCCGTCTGTCTGCCGCTCGACACGGTGCAGGACTTCCGCCGGTTCGCCACCGGCAGCGCCGAGCGCCACGACGACGAGCTCTTCTCGGTCTTCTTCCGCGAGCGCGGCCGGATGAGTCTGATCGCCGTGCCCAACGTGGTGGAGCACATCGGCACCAGCAGCATCAACGGCCATGCCACCCAGGGGATCCGGCTCGCCGTCTGCCCCGTGGACGCCGCCGACGCCGCACCGCTGCTGGAGCGGGGCCGCGTCCTGGAGGAGCCGGGGTGGATCCCGTACATGCGGTACGGCGAGGGCTACGTCCGGCTGGTCGGCCAGGAGCACGGCCCGGACGGCGGACGGGGTCACCACCGCTGGCTCGACGCCCTGCCGGCGACCGGCATCCCGGAGCGGGCCGTGCGCGACGCGGTGGCGGCGGACATGCCGGAGGAGCTGGCGTCGGAGGTGGCGCGGCGGTTCGGCCGGAGCTTCGCCGAGGAGCTGTGGATCCACTGCCTCCTGCTCGGCCGGCAGGCGGCCGAGGCCGCCCGCCGGCTGTCCGGCGACCCCGGCCACCCCGGCCACGCCGGCGACGTCCCGCAGGACGCCCTCGCCCGGCTGCGGGAGGCGGCGGTGGCCACCGCCGGCCCCGCCGGTCTGCCGCCCGAGCGCCGCCCCGAGGCCGGTCCGGACGAGGTCCGGCTCATGTCCGCCTTCGCGTGGACGGCCGTCAGGGCCGGGGAGCGGCTGCCTACGGCGTGACCACCGGCATGACGCCCGACGAGTCCTCTGACGAGTCCTCCGACAAGTCCTCCGCCGCGACCGGGTGGGTGATCCACACCCCGGGCTCCCAGTACGAGCCGAGGTCCCGTGCACGCTCGATCCGCAGCGTGGAGAGGCCTCCCGGGAAGACGTAGTCGCCGTCCTCCGGGAAGGCGAGGCCGGTCCAGCGCTCCCATTCGGCCACCGTCCCGGTGATCCGCGACGACTGTTCCGAGGCTCCGGCGATCGTGCCGCCGGCACCCACCTGGGTGCGGATCCACGGGTCGAGCGGGGCCCCGTCCGCGCGCCGCCAGCCCGCGTACCGTTCGATCGGCACCAGCGGGTACCGGTCCTTCCAGGTGGGCCGCACCGGTACCAGCACCGTCTCCAGGGCGGCCCGCCGCGCGACTTGGCGCATCGCGTCGAGGAGCACGGTGGAGAACCCCTTGCGCTGGTAGTCCTCCGCGACCTCGATGCCCAGCGCGCACAGGGCGCCGGCGGTCCGGCCCGCCGCGCGGTCCGCGAACGCCCGGGCGATGGAGTCGTCCAGGCCGGGGCCGAGGTCGGCGGCCGTGCCGTCCCAGGTGCGCGGCAGCGAGCGTCCGGCGCCCGCCACCACCTCGCGCACGTCGTCGTACAGGACGAACTGGTAGTCGGGGAACTCCTCGAACAGCCGGTTCCAGTAGGCGTCGTTGACGTCTCCGTGCAGGTTGTACTCGGGCACGATGCCGGCGAACCGTTCCGGCATTCGGTCCCACAGTTCGGGGCGCTCCGCGTGGGTCACCACGACCAGGGCCATCGGACCGTTCTCCTCTCCTCGTGAACCTACGGACCCGCCGGACCTACGCGGGGACTTCGACGTCCCAGACGATGACGATCGGCAGCCCGTCCCAGGCCGCCCGTGCCGCGTCCGCGATGAACTCCTCGTAACCGCCGGGCGCGAGGCGCCCGTTGAAGAGCGGTTCGTGGCAGGCCCGCACCCGCAGCCCCGCTCCGGTGAACGCCTCCAGGTACCGCCCGGGGAGGTGGACGTGGTTGCGGATGAAGGCGAGCCGGTCGGAGCCGTGCACGAAGAGGCACTGTCCCTGCAGGGCGATGACGAAGGGGTGCATGTCCGAGACGAGGATCCGCCCGCCCGGCCGGACCACCCGGGCCAGCTCGGACACTCCCGCCGCGAGGTCCGGCAGGTGGGTCATGGCCAGCGAGCAGACCGCGAGATCGACCGAGTCGTCGTCGAGCGGCAGCTTCTCCAGGTGCCCGAGCCGGTAGTCGGCCTCGGGGGCGCGCTCGCGGGCTCTGGCCAGCATCTCGGGCGACTGGTCCACGCCGATGGTGCGGTGCCCGCGGGAGACGAGGGCGCCGGTCTGGCGACCGGTGCCGCAGGCGGCGTCGAGGGCGGTGCCCGTGGGGAGGGTGTCGAGGAGCCCGTGCAGCACGGGCTCCTCGACCTCGATGTACGAGCTGGGCAGCGAGTCGTACACCGCCGACCAGGAGGCGTAGCCCTCGGCGGCGTCGAGTTCGCTGACGTCGGCGCCGCCGTCCGGCAGCCGCCCGTCACCCGACGCGAAGCGCCGGATGTCCTCGACGCGTTCCCGCAGGAACGTCTCGTCCCCGTCCACGGCGTGGCGCAGGAGCGCCAGCCCCTCGATTCCCAGGACGAGTTCCCGTACCCGGAATTCACTGCTCATGAGAGCCCCTTGTCGATGACCGGAGGTGACGGATTTCGCGGTAGCCGGTCGGGTGCGGCTGGATTTCGCCCTACCCCGTTCGGCCGGAAGAACGCGGCCGGCCCGGCCCGCTGTCCGAAAGGCGGCTCCGAATTGACCGGTTCACGGACCCGTTGCCCGGAATTCCCGCACCCCCTACGATGGCTTGCCGAATCGGCCGGAATACCCATTCGAGGGCCGGTCGTTCTGCTGGGGAGGCGGAATGATAGAGGGATATGTCGGGCGGGAAAGCGTCACCTCGGGGGGAGACTCGGGGGGAGGGCTGACGGTTCACGTCTCCACCGACGCCGCCCGGTTCCGGCTGAGGTTCTACCGGCTGGGCGCGGACCTGGACCTGGTGGCGGAGACCGGCTGGTACCCCGGTTCGCTCCACCTGCCGCCCCCGCACCCCGACGGCGTGCCCGGCCGGGCCTCGCCCGCCCACGGCTGGGGCTGGCCGCCGCTCGACCTGCCGGTGCCCACGCACTGGACTCCGGGGATGTACCTGGTCGAGTTCGTCGAGGAGGACGGCGAGGGCCTGCCGCCGCTGGACGCGGGCAGCATCGAGGGCCCCGCCCGCGAGTTCTTCGTGGTGCGGCCCCAGCGGGCCGGCAGCCGGTCCCGCATCCTCTACAAGAAGTCGACCTTCACCCGGCACGCCTACAACCGCTCCGACCGGCCGGGCGAGGAACGCGCCGTCAGCCTCTACGACCACCCCGTGTACCTGGCGGACGCCGCTCCCCGCGGGCACAAGGTGAGCCTGCACCGGCCCGGCGGAGTCATCGACCTCGCCTACTGGGACGCCCCGTTCATCGGCTGGCTGGAGCGCAACGACTACCCGGTCGAATTCTGTACGGATCTCGACCTCCACGAGGACCCGGAACTTCTCTCCTCGTACGATCTGCTGCTGAGCGTCGGCCATGACGAATACTGGAGCGAGGCGATGCGCGCCCACGCCGAGCGATTCGTCCACGACGGCGGGAACATCGCCTTCCTCAGCGCCAACACGTGCTGGTGGCGCATTCATCCGACCGACGGGAACACCGCCTTCGTCTCCGACACCGACCACCACGTGGGGGACGAGTATCCGCACCTGCCGGCGACCGACCAGTGGTGGCCGGCGCCGCCCCACGGCGCGGGCCGCCCCGAGAACTCCCTCACCGGGGTGAGTTTCCGCAACGGCGGCATGTGGCCGAGCACCGAATGGCCCGGGGACCGTCCGCGCGAGGGGTACACCGTCCAGCACGCCGACCACTGGCTGTTCGCCGGCACCGGGCTGCGCGACGGGTCCGACGGCGGCGAGCCCGACCGGCTCGGCGCGGGCACCGCGCTGATCGGGTACGAGTGCGACGGCGCCGCCTACGCCCGGGACGCCCGGGGTGTGGCCCGGGCGACCGGCGAGGACGGCACTCCCGCCTCCTTCCTCATCCTCGGGATCCACGTCCTCGATCCGGTCCACGAGGACTTCCACCACTTCAAGTGGGGCCACTGGAACGGCCCGGTCCGGGAGCCGGGCCTCTCCGGCCCCCGGGCCGCGACCATGGGCGTGCACACCGCCGGCGGCACCGTGTTCACCGCGGGCACCACCGACTGGCCGGTGGTCTGCGGGAGGGAGCAGGACGCCGGCGTCGTGCGGGTCACCCGCAACCTCCTGGACCGGCTGCGGCACCGCGCGGCGCGCCCCTGAGCAGGTCCCGCAGTCCGCGGATCCGGGCCGCCCCGGCCGGCAGGGGCGGTTCGGCTCCGCGCACCGCCGGGTCCTGCCGGCACAGGTGGACGGGCCGCATCCCGGCGGCGAGCGGTCCGAGGACGTCGGGCGCCCACATGTCCCCGACGAACAGCACCTCCCCGGCCCGCAGCCCGCACCGCTCCAGCAGCGCCCGGTAGATCAGCGGGTGCGGCTTGCGCGCCCCCGCCCGGGCGGAGCCGACGACCACGTCGACCACCGCGCCGAGGCCGACCTCCTCGACGCAGTCCTCCAGGTTCCAGAACCAGTTGGAGCAGATGCCCACCAGCAGGCCCCGGTCGCGGAGCTCCCCGAGGACGGGGCGGGCGTCCTCGAAGAGCTCCAGCGTGACGGCCTTCATGGCCCGGTCGATCTCCTCGACCAGGTCGTCGAGTTCGCGCTCCGGCACCCCGCAGGCCCGGGCCCTGCGCAGCAGCCGGTCCAACTCCCAGCGGTGGTAGGCGGTTTCACCGACCGAGTGGGCCACGTGCTGCTCGCCCTCGCCGGGGCCCACCGCCCATTGGTCGCCCCAGCGGGCGCCCTGGGCGGCGAGGCCCCGGCGTTCGAAGATTCCGCGGTGGTCGGGCGGCAGCGGCTCGACCATCCGCACCAGCGTCCCGTAGAAGTCGAAGACGACGGCACGGACCTGCGGCGGCAGCACGTTCGGCACCCGCCCTGCCTCAGTACCGGCCGTACCGGCGCGGGAAGTAGTCCTGGAGTTCGCCGTCCCGCTCGATGTCGACGGTCGCGCAGTGCAGCCCGCCGCCGAACGGCCCGACCGCCCGGAACGGCACCGGGACGATCTCGAAGCCGTACGAGGAGAGTTGCTCCGCCAGCCGGACCTCGTTCTCCTCGATGCACAGGGTGTTCTCGTCGAGGTTCAGCATGTTCCCGGCGAGCCACGGGCTGCAGAACGACAGCTTCGGCGGGTGGTCCCAGCTCGCGGGCTGCACCGCCTCGACGATCTCCCAGTCGTTGAGCCGGAAGAACTCCATCAACTCGGCGTCCGCGAGCCGCTCGCCGCAGTGCAGCACCAGGCCGGGGCGCAGCGGCACCCAGGTGGCGTCGATGTGCAGCGGGTGGGTGTTGGTGGAGGTCACGGCGTGCACCCGGTGGTCGGGGAAGTGGCGCTTGAGCCACTGGTAGCCGCTGCGGTTGGTGACGAAGGACAGCTGGACGAACAGGTCCTTGCCGAAGCGGGCGACGTCGGCGGCGTCGAACAGCGGCTCGGCCTCGGTCAGCACCAGGTCGTAGTCGCGGACCCGGGCCAGCTGTTCCTCGGTGGACAGGTCGTTGTAGGTGTCCCAGAACCCGGTGTGGTACGAGGCGTCGGTGAGCCGCGGCTTCGGGGCGGCCTCCCAGCGCATGCGCTCGTCGGCCTCGAACAGGCCCTGCAGCACGGGCCGGTAGCACAGGTACTCGTGCCAGCGGCTGCGGTAGGACATGGTCGCTTCCAGGACCTCGTTGCCGACGGTCAGCAGCAGGTCCCGGGGCGGCATGCAGCCGAACATGGAGTCCTGGGTCCAGTCGGGGGTGCCGACCTGCTGGGTGAAGTCGACGGGGGTGGGGCGGTCGACGCGGATGCCGCGGCGGCGCAGCAGTGCGGCGAAGTCGTCGAGCTGCTGCTCGGCCTCGGCGACCATGTCGGCGGGCATCGGGCCGTGGGTTCCCAGGGGGAAGCCGTCGTCGGGGTAGTCCCGGCGGACCGCGTGCTCGGGGGCCTGGACCACGGTGCCCTCGGCGCGCCCGACGATCACATGACGCAGGGGGTCCCAGCCGTTCCAGGCGTTGACCCGCACCGGCCGTTCGGTGGTGTCGGGGGTCGCATCGGGCGCGGTCGTCGTCTGCTCGGTCACGTACAAGCCCTTCGATGGGGGTCGCGTGGGTGACGCAGAGGCCCAACCTGCGGGGACCACCCGGGAGGAGTCAAGGCGCTGCGCCCTCTGTGGGACACCGAACGTCATCTTCCGGCCGAATGTCCGCGCCTCCGCGCCGCGAGGTGATCGGACGGGTAGTCAGAAGACCACCCCCATAGCGAACTTGGAGACCCCATGGCCATTCGCGTGCCCTCTCGCCCCTTGGTTCTCACATTGCTCCTGGCCCTGGCCGTGGCCGGGTGCGGTTCCGGATCGGGCGGCGGCTCCGGAGCCGGCGGCAAGCTGACGGTCTGGCTGGCCGTGGACGCCCAGGAGAGTTGGCCACAATTGGTCCAGTCCACCAACGACCGTTTCGCCAAGGACCACCCCGGGATCCAGGTCGACGTCCAGTACCAGCAGTGGACGACGAAGAACCAGAAACTGGACGCCGTCCTCGCCGGGAAGAACGTGCCCGACGTGGTGGAGATGGGCAACAGCGAGACCACCAACTACATCGTCAACGGTGCCTTCGCCCCCCTCGAACCGGCCCGCTTCGACCAGTCGGACGCCTGGCTGCCGGCGCTCGCCGACGCCTGCCGCAACAACGGGAAGACGTACTGCGTGCCCTACTACGTCGGGGCCCGGGTCGGTGTCTACCGCACCGACTACTTCGCCCGGGCGGGTGTGCCGGGCGCCCCGGGGACGTACCCCGAACTCCTTTCCGCGTTCGACAAGTTGAAGAGCACCGTCGGCGCCCAGGACCCGAACTTCTCCGCCTTCTACATGCCCGGCCGCTACTGGTACGCGGCGATGGCCTTCGTGAAGGACGCGGGCGGCGAGATCGCGGTGAAGGACGGCGACCGCTGGAAGGCCTCGCTGTCCTCGCCGAAGTCCGTCGCCGGGCTCACCGAGTGGAAGCGGCTGATCGACGCCTACTACGTGGGCGACCGTGCCAAGGACAACGGCGACCAGCCGGCCGTCGTCGGCCAGGGCCACGTGGGCGTCTTCTACGGCAACACCTGGGAGGCCGACGCCGCCGCCGACGAACGCTCCGGCGGGGATCCGAAGCTGAAGGACAAGTTCGCCACCTTCCCCTTCCCCGGCCCGTCCGGGAAGCTCCTGCCGCCGTTCCTCGGCGGCTCCACCCTGGCCGTGCCGGCCAAGTCGACGCGCAAGGACCTGGCCGCCGACTGGATCAAGCTGTTCACCGACCGGGAGTCGCAGAAGACGCTGATCGCCGCGAACACCCTGCCCAACAACACCGTCCAGCTGGCCGAGGTCGCCGGCGGCGGCATCAACGGCCCGGCCGCCCAGGCCGCGGCCACCGGGGGCTGGATGACCCCGTTCGCGCCGGGCTGGACGTCGGTGGAGAAGTCCAACGTCCTGCCCGAGATGCTCGAACGGATCGCCAACGGCAAGGCGTCGGTGCAGGACGCCGCGCGGGAGGCGGACCAGCGGATCGACGAAGTGGTCAATGAGCGCTGACCGGGGCCGGCGGCGGCGTCCGCTGCTGCCGTACCTCCTGATCGGCCCGACCGTCCTCGCGCTCGTCCTGGTGCTCGGCTACCCGCTCGTGGACATGGTCGTCCTCTCCTTCCAGGACATGACCCGCGAGCAGCTGTTCAGCGGCACGTCGCCGCCGTGGGCCGGGCTGGACCAGTTCCGCCGGATCCTCGGTGACGGGTTCTTCTGGACGGTGGTGGCCCGTACGGTGCTCTTCACCGCGGTGTGCGTCGTCCTCACCGTGCTCTGCGGGCTGTTCACGGCCCAGCTGATGCACCGGGTCTCCCCGTGGGTGCGCGCCGTCATCGCCGGGGTGCTGGTGACCGTGTGGGCGATGCCCGTCATGGTCGCCGCGTCGATCTTCCGCTGGCTCTTCGACGCCGACTACGGCGTGGTGAACTGGCTGCTCTCGAACCTGCCCGGGGTCGACCTGAACCGCCACAACTGGTTCACCGACCCCTGGCAGGGGTTCTCCGTCATCGTCGCCGTCGTGGTGTGGGGCTCGCTGCCGTTCGCCGCGATCACCCTGCGGGCCGCGCTGGCCCAGGTCCCGCCCGAGTTGGAGGAGTCCGCGGTGCTCGACGGGGCCCGGCCGTTCCAGGTCTTCCGGCACGTGACCCTGCCGGTGATCAGACCGGTCCTCGTCATGGTCACCACGCTGTCGGCCATCTGGGACTTCGGCGTCTTCAACCAGATCTGGCTGATGCGCGGCGGCCAGCCCGAACGGGAGTACTACCTGTTGGGCGTCTACTCCTTCATCGAGTCCTTCGCCGTCAACCGGTACAGCACCGGGGCCGCGATCGCGCTGGTGACCGTCGTGCTGCTGCTCGCCGGTTCGGTCGTGTACCTGCGTCAGATGTTCCGGACGGGAGAGGTCGAATGAGGCGGCGGCGGTCCCTGGGCCGCGACCTCCTCGGGCTGCTCGTCGCCGCGGTGATCGGCTTCCCCGTCTACTGGATGGTGCTCACGGCGTTCCGGCCGGCCACCGAGATCCTGCGCCTGCCGCCGGAGTTCTGGCCGGGCCGGTTCACGCTCGACAACTTCGCCCGGGCGCTGGGCACCGAGACCTTCTGGGCCAACGTCCGCTCCAGCGTGGTCATCGGCCTCGGCACCGTCCTGGTGTCGCTGGTCGTCGGCGCCC
This sequence comes from Kitasatospora sp. NPDC057738, assembly GCF_042798815.1. NCBI lineage: Bacteria > Bacillati > Actinomycetota > Actinomycetes > Kitasatosporales > Streptomycetaceae > Kitasatospora > Kitasatospora sp. NPDC057738. The sequence continues at coordinate 51,174 of NZ_JBHVJT010000011.1, forward strand.
TCGCCGCCTTCGCCCTCGCCCGGTTCCGCTTCGTCGGCCGCAGGGCCTTCGTCGTGGTGATCCTGATCGTCCAGATGGTCCCGCTGACGGCCCTGATCATCCCGGTGTACCTGCTGCTGAACGACGTCGGGATGACCGACAGCCTCGCCGGCGTGATCCTCACCTACCTGGTGTTCACGCTGCCCTTCACGGTGTGGATGCTGCGCGGCTTCATCGCCGGCGTCCCGGTGGAACTGGAGGAGGCGGCCATGGTCGACGGCTGCGGCCGCCTCGGCGCCTTCCGCCGGGTGGTGCTGCCACTGCTCGCCCCCGGCATCGTCGCCACCTCCGTCTTCGCCCTCGTCCAGGCGTGGAACGAGTACGTCCTCGTCTACGTCCTGCTGTCGAGTCCGAAGAAGCAGACCGTCAGCATCTGGCTGGTCTCCTTCCAGACCAGCTTCGGGACCGACTACGGCGGTCTCATGGCGGGCGCCACGCTCACCGCCCTGCCCGTCGTGGTCTTCTTCCTCGTCGTCCAGCGCAGGATCGCCTCCGGCCTCGCGGCCGGCGCGGTCAAGGGCTGACCGCGAGCGCAGCAGGCCCCGCTCTCCCGGCGGCACCCCGTTCACGTCCACAGGAGGATTCCGTGACGCACGACCGCCTCGATCTCGTGTCCAAGCTGTACCAGCCGTCCGGCTGGCCCCGTGTCCTGGAGGCCGCCTCGGGAGCCGCCTCCGGCGCGCCACTCGTCGTGGACCTCGATCCGACGACCTTCTGCGACCTGGCCTGCCCCGAGTGCATCAGCGGAAAGCTCCTCAACCAGGGCCGCTTCACCCCCGAACGGCTGGCGGCGCTCGCCGAGGAGCTGGTCGCCCTGTCCGTCCGGGGCGTGGTGCTGATCGGGGGCGGCGAGCCGCTCGCCCACCGGGGCACCCGCAAGGTCCTGCGCATCCTCGGTGAGGCGGGCCTGGCCGTCGGGGTCGTCACCAACGGCACCATGATCGACAAGAACCTCACCGAACTCGCCCGCTACGCCACCTGGGTCCGCGTCTCCATGGACGCCGGCACCGCCGGGACGTACGGGCTCTTCCGCCCCGACCGCAAGGGCCGCAGCGTCTTCGACAAGGTCGTCGCGAACATGCGGCTGCTCGCCGAGGCGAAGAGCGGCGCCCTCGGCTACTCCTTCCTCGTCATGACCCGCCGGGAGCCGGACGGCCGGACCGTCAGCAACCACACCGAGGTGCTGCGCGCCGCCGAACTCGCCCACGACATCGGCTGCGACTACTTCGAGACCAAGGCGATGTTCGACGAGGAGCACCACGTCATCCAGGTGTCCCAGGACATCCTCGACGCGGTCGACCGCCAGCTCGCCGAGGCGGCCCGGCTGGAGAGCGACACCTTCCAGCTCGTCAACTCCTCCACGCTCACCTCCCTGCGCCGCCACACCGGACCCGTCCAGCCCAAGGAGTACCACCGCTGCCGGGTCGCCGAACTGCGCACCCTGATCACCCCGTCCGGCGTGTACGTCTGCGCCTACCACCGCGGCAACCCGATGGCCAGGATCGGCGACGCCGTCACCGACAGCCTGGCCGACATCTGGCAGGGCTCCGACCGCGGCATCATCGACCCGAGCCGGGACTGCCGCTTCCACTGCGCGCGGCACCGCTCCAACCTGGAACTGGAGCAGATCGCGGAGGGAACGGGCGCAGTCCCCCTCCAGGAGGACTACGACCCGTTCCTGTGACCGTCGCCGTGACCGTCACACCGCGCTGACGCCGACCCGATCCCCCGCCCGGGCACCGCGGCTCCCCGCCGCCGCCCGGGCGGGGATCACCCGCGCCCCGGGGTACCGGCCGCGCAGCGCGCCGGCCAGGCCCGCCACCACCGCGGGCGCGTCGCCCGCGCGGCACACCCCGACCAGCGAGCCGCCGCCGCCGGCCCCGCTGAGCTTCAGCGGCAGGCCGACGGCGCGCAGCGCCACCGTGCGCAGTTCCTCCAGGAGCGGGGTCGACATGCCCTGGAAGTCGCGCATCGCCGCGTGCGCCCGGGCCATCGCCTCCCCCAGCGCCTCGTGGTCGCGCCCGCGCAGCGCCGCCCACGCGGCGGCCGAGGCCCGGTCGGCCTCGGACCGGTACGCCGCGAGCGCGGGATCGCCGGCCGCGAGCTGCGCCCGCACCGTACGGATGTGGTCGCCGGTGTTCTTCCGGGTGCCCGAATCCACCACGACCACCCGCCAGTCGTCCGGGAACTCCAGCCGCTCCCTGACGACCGGCAGCCCGCGCTCCCGGCCGTCGATCAGCAGCGCGCCGCCCTCGGCCACGGCGAGGTGGTCCATGCCGCCGCCGTTGAACCGGGCGAACTCGAACTCGTACGCCCACTGGACGATCGAGCGCTCCGGCACCCGCTCGCCGGCCGGCGCCCCGGCCTCGGCGAAGGCCCGGAACAGCGCCACGATCAGCGCGGTGGACGAGGACAGCCCGCTCGCGGGGGGCGCCTCGCTGCGGACGCGCACCGGCGGCGGGGCGGGGGCCAGCCCGGGGAGCCGGGCGCGCAGGAAGGTCCACACCTCGGCCGGCCAGTCTCCGGCGGTCTCCGCGCCGGCCGTCGCTCCCGGCAGCACCTCGACCGTGGTCGGCAGGTCGAGGGCGAGGCTGACCGATCGGCCCGCCCCCAGCCAGTCCAGGTCCTCCCCCGACAGGCACGCCCGGCACGGCACCGCGGCGCGGATCGGATGCTCTTCGCTCGTCCGGCGCTCTTCGCTGATCCGGTGCTCCTCGCTCATCCGGCCTGGAACCTCCCCTCGGCGACGAACGCCCGGTACATCGACAGCACCACCGCCGTGGGCGGGTGCAGCGGCCCCGGCGGATCGTCGAGGCGCCGGAACTCCGCCCGGCGCACCTCGTCCGCCCCCGGGGCGAGCTCCCCCGACCAGCGCCGGGCCACGAAGCACAGCGCGAAGCAGTGGGTGACGTCCCCGTTCGGATAGGTCAGGGTGTGCACGGCCGGATCGGACAGCGACCCGAACGCGACCAGGTCCTCCTTCTCCACCCGCAGCCCGGTCTCCTCCGCCACCTCCCGGACGGCCGCGTCGGCGAAGCCCCCGTCCTCCTCGCAGGCGCCCGCCGGCAGCTCCCACACGCCGTTGTCGACCCGCTGCTGGAACAGCCCCCGGCCGGCCGCGTCGAGCAGCAGGACCTGGGCCCCCGGCATCAACAGCTTTCTGCCGCCCACCTTCTGACGCAGTGACCAGGTGTACGACCCGACGTAACCCATGCCCGCACCGCCTCCTTCGCGGCCCGCCCCACGGCGGACGTCCACGGGGCCACAGACTGTCACGCGTTCTCCTCCACCAGCCAGCGCGGCACCGCCTCGGGTGTCGACTCCAGCCACCGCACGTACCGGTCCACGCCCTGCGCCACGTCGATCCGGGCCCGCCAGCGCAGCAGCTCCCGGCACCGCTCCGTGGAGGCGTAGCCCCCGAGCGGATCGCCCTCGGGACGCGGGGTGACGATCCGGCGCGCCCCCGGGAAGTAGGGGGTGAGCAGGTCCGCGACCTCCCGGACGGACGTCGGGCGGCCCGTCCCCACGTTCACCGTCCGGCCCGCCATCCCCTCCTCCACGAGCGCCAGCGCCGTCGCCTCGGCCACGTCCTCGACGTGGACCAGGTCGCGCACCTGGACGCCGCCCCCGTTCAGGCGCATGGGACGGCCGAGCCGGGCCTGCAGGGACAGCCACGGGACCATCCAGGAGTGGCTGCCCGGCTTGGGGATCTGCGGCTCCCCGTACACCGAGAAGTACCGGACGATCGCGTGCTCGCACCCCGACGACGCCCCGAGCAGCAGCCGGGTCTGGTGCTCCGCCCACAGCTTGCCGTTCGCGTACACCGACAGCGGGAACAGCGGCTGGTCCTCGTGGAACACGTGCGGGCCGGGCGAGTCGGCGGGGCCGTCGCCGTACACGGACGCGGACGAGACCAGCACCAGGCGGCGGACCCGCGCCCGGGCCGCCTCCTCCAGGACGACCTGGGTGCCCTGCACATTGGCCCGGAAGGCGATGCCGGGATTCCGGGTGCAGGCGGCCACGTCCGCGTAGGCGGCGGCGTGGACCACGAAGTCGGCCTCCCGGACCAGCCCGGCGACCGTGTCGCGGTCGCACACGTCGCCGACGACCAGGCGGGCCCCGCTCCCCTCCACCCCGAAGACCGCGTGCCCGGACTCGGGGTAGGCGTCCATCCGGTCCAGGACGGCCACCTCGGCACCGGCCCGGCACAGCAGGGCGCTGAGCCGGCTGCCCACCAGGCCCCCACCCCCCGTCACGACGACGCGGGCGTCGCGCAGTTTCTCCAGCCGGGCCTCGACGCTCTCGCCCCCGTCGGCTCCGGCTTCGTTCGATGGCGCGTGCGATCCAGCGGACATGTGTGTCCCTTTCCGTGGAGACGGCGAACTCGATGCGCACTCACACACAGCCACAGGCTTCACACGGAAGGTGGCGTGCCAGCCCAGCATCCGTGGATCTCCAACCGCTCCGCCAGTGCGAATTCGGCACTCTTGCCAGCCCTCGGCGCGATCCGTACTGTCCGGAACCGGTGGCACCCGCAGTATCCGATCGCTCCAGTGGATCCACCAAGTCCCTTACGCCCCACCAGAGACAGGGAAATGAGATGACGCTCCATCAGCTCAGCGGGGTGGTCATGACCCACCCGAAGCGCCGGCGGGCCGCCGAGCGGATGGCCCTGGCGGCGCCCCCGGGCGCGCTGCGCGTCGTCATGGACCCGGACCCCACCGGCACCCCCTCGGTGCTGCGCACGGCACTCGCCGCCTGGGAGGCCGTCGAGGACGGCGCAACCCACCAACTGGTCGTCCAGGACGACATGCTGTTGTCCGAAACGTTCTTCGAACGGGTCCGCCTCGCCGTCGACGCGATGCCGGACGCGGCACTGGCCCTGTTCGCCCTGTGGGACTCCCGCAACGGGGCCGCGGCCCGCTTCGGCGCCATGGCCGGCGCCCGCTGGATCGGCGCGGTCAACGAGTACTTCCCGTGCGTCGCGATCGTGCTCCCCCGGGCCGTCGCCGAGGGCTTCGTCCGCTACGGCCGCGAGCGCCTCGGCGGCTGGCCCGACGACATCCTGATGCACCGCTACCTCCGGGACGCCGGCGTCCCCCGCTACGTCTCCGTCCCCAACCTCGCCGAGCACCAGGACCGCGGCTCGATCTCGGGCAACGCCTTCCGGGGGCCGCGCCGTTCGGTCTGCTTCCTGCCCGGCGACCGGCCCGGCGACGAGGGGAACCGGCTGACCGGCCTGACGGTCCTGCCGTTCCTCAAGTACGGCGTCGCCCGCTGCGCGGTGCGGGTCACCGGGCCGGGCCCCGAACGCTGGCTGCACCTGGACTGCGAGCAGTACCTGCACGGCCTCGGCCTGCCCCGCACGCTGTTCGCGCCGCCCGGGCCGGAGCCGGACGCGCCGGACGTCCGCGGGACCTGGCTCACGGCCCTCGCCATGGGCCACGAGGCCGCCCGCCTCGGCCTGGACGTCGACGGCTCCGCACCCGCGGTACGGGCCGAGGTGTACGCCGAGGCGATCGCGACGATCGGACCCGGCGGCATCAGCAACACCAGCACCGAGGAACACCTCGCCGAACGCCGCGAGGCCCTGGCCGCCGTGGCACGACGCGCACTGGCCGCCGGACACGAGGCCGCCGACCGCCCGGCCCGCCGCCGGCCCCGGCAGCCCGCCGGCCTCACCCTGCGCGGCGGCGCCACACCGCTCGGCGAGCACCTCGCACGCAGACTGGCCGACCTCACCGGCGACGCGGCGCCCGACGCCGTCCTCGACCTGACCGGCCTGCGCGCGGGAGCCCCGGCCCGGGAACTGAGGATCCACCTGCCCGACGACCCCCGGCCGTACACCCTGACCGTGGACGAGGTGTACGGCCCCGGCTGCTCCCGGGACACCCTCATCGGCCGCATGGTGTGGGACGCCCTGCGCAGCCGGCCGGTGGTCGTCCAGGAGGGCCCCGACACCGAGGTGCACCCCGTCTACACGGACGACCTGGCCGACGCCGTGCTGGCCGTGCTGCGCACCCGGCCCACCGCCCGCGCCCTGAGCGTCGCGGGCGAGAAGCCCGCCACGCTCGGCGAGTTGGCGCACTCCGTGCACACCGCCGTCCGCCCGGTGCCGGTCCGGACCGACCCACCGGCGCCCGGAGCCCCCACCCCCCGGCCGGCGTTCCCGGACGGCCCCCGCCCACCCGGCTGGACACCGGCGACCGGGCATGCCAAGGGACTGCACGCCTTCGCCCAGTGGCTCGCGTACGAGGGCACGCTGCTCACCGTCGTCTGACCCCGCGGGCGGCGGGCGGCGACCGGGGCGGCCGGGGCGGCTACGAGCGGCTCGACACCCCCGGGCGCGGCGAGGCCGTCACCCCCGGCTCCTTCCCGCCCCGGCCCGTCGGCCCCGACGCCGCTGTCGGGGCCAACGGCAGGCGCACGGTGAACACCGAGCCCCTGCCGGGGGTACTGGCCACCCGGACGCTGCCGTCGTGGACCTCGGCGAGCTTGCGGACGATGGCGAGGCCGAGACCGCTGCCGCCGGTCCGCCGGCTGCGGGACTTCTCCGCCCGCCAGAAGCGCTCGAACACCAGCGGCAGGTCCGCCTCGGCGATGCCGCTGCCGGTGTCGGCGACCTCGATGAGGACGGCGTCGGCGTCGGTGCGGGCCCGCAGGGTGACCGTGCCGCCCGCCGGGGTGTGCCGGACCGCGTTGGCGACCAGGTTGCCGAGGGCCTGGCGCAGGCGCACCGGGTCGGCGAACAGCTCGGCGCCGGCCGCCGAGCCGTCCGGCGCGCTCCCGGACGACATGTTCCGGGACGACGCGGTCCCCTCCGGCGCGGTCCCGTCCGGCGCGCTCCCGGACGACGCGTCCCGGGAAGGCTCGACGGCCAGCGCCAGGGCCACTCCGGACGCCCGGGCCCGGGCTCCGTGCGCGGTGGCGACCTGCGCCAACAGGTCCTCGACGTCCACGGGTTCGCGGTACAGGGCCAGTTCGCCCGCGTCGGCGGCGGCCAGGTCCTTCAGGTCGTCGATGAGGTGCTGGAGCAGCAGGGCCTCTTCGAGCAGCGAGCCCGTCAGCGCCCGGTCCGCGGTGGCGACGCCGTCCTCGACGGCCTCCAGCCAGCCGCGGATGTTGCTCAGCGGGGTGCGCAGCTCGTGCGCGATGTCGCCCACCATCGCCTTGCGCAGGTCCTCCAGCTGCCCGCGCCGTTCCGCCATCGCGTTGAAGGCGGCGGCGAGTCCGGCGATCTCGTCGCGGCCGGTCACGTCGACCCGGGCCGAGAGGTCCCCGTCGGCCATCCGCCGGGCGGCGTGGGTGAGGGCGTGCAGCGGCCGGGAGAGCCGCAGGCCGACCGTCACCGTGACCGCCACGGTCACCGACAGCACCAGGGCCGCGACCTCGGCGACCCGTCCGGGGTGGGCGGGGATCGACGCGGAGACCGCCGTGGGGGCCTCGCCCCCGGCTCCGGCGCCGGTGCCCTTCGGGGCGGTCACCGGGGTGTCGACGAACAGCAGCACGGGCGGCGCCACGTACTGGACGAGCTGCTGCCGGCGGGCGTTGGTCAGGCAGGCGGACATCGCCCGGTCCTGCGGCGCCGGCCCTGCCGGGATCCCGTCCGGCCCCAGGGACAGGGTGACGGGACCGGCCTGCCGGCGGGCCAGGCAGGCGTTGACCAGCGCGGTGAGGTCGGTGAGGGCGGCGCGCTCGGTGTCGGTCGGGGCCGCCATCACCACGGGGGACGCGCAGCGCACACCGTCGGCGCGGTCGTCGGTGGTCCGCAGCCGCGGCCGCCCGGCGAGGTCGTCGGTGACGGTCGCCTCGATGCCGAGCGCCGACCGCAGGCAGTCCGCCTGCCGCAGCAGGGCGGCCCGCAGGGTCGCGTGCTCGGCGGCGGTCGGCCGGAACGGTCCCGCCGCGCGGGCGTCGATCCGGTCGCTCGGTGCGCCGGGCAGCATGGCGATGTCGACGGCGAGCGGGTCCACGGTGGCGGTGGGCGTACGGGGCAGGGCCGTCCGCTCACCGGCCGTCGACGCGGGACCGCTCTCGGGCGCAGGAGCCGCACCCGCCCCGGCCGCCGAGTCCACGACCGGTTCGAAGCGCGGCGTCGCCAGGACGATGCGGCGCCCGGTGGCGTCCGCGAGCCGCCGAACGGTCTCCTGCGCCCCGCTCCAGTCGGCGTGGGTCGCGGCGTAGCCGAGCAGTTCGTCGTAGATCCGGGTGTGGTCCACGAGGACCCGGGTCTGCTCCCGCTCGATCGCGCCGGTGGTCGTGCGGGCGGCCAGCCAGGCGGTCGCGGCGATGGAGCAGAGGGAGACCAGGGCGGAGAGCGCGAGCAGCCGGACCGTCAGGCTGCGGCGCAGCGGGGTGTCAGGACGCACCGGGCGGCTCCTCCGCGAGCTTGTAGCCGATGCCGTACACCGTCAGGAGGGCGACGGGGCGGCGCGCATCCGGTTCGATCTTGCGGCGCAGGTTCATCACGTGGGTGTCGACGGTGCGGGTGGTGATGTAGCGGTCGATGCCGTGCAGGTGTTCCAGCAGTTGGGCGCGGGTGAAGACCCGGCCCGGCTGGCCGGCCAGCACCTCCAGCAGCCGGAACTCGGCGGGTGTGCAGCCGATCCGACGGCCGTGGGCGGTGACCTCGTGGCGCAGCGGGTCGACGGTGAGCGGTCCGACCCGCAGGACGGCCTGCGGCCCGGAGGCGTCCTGGGCGTCCCGGCCGCCGTGGGTGTCCCGGGCCGGGGCCGGCCGGGAGCCGCGGCGCAGCAGGGCGCGGACCCGGGCGACCAGTTCCCGGGGGCTGTAGGGCTTGGTGAGGTAGTCGTCGGCGCCGAGGTCGAGTCCGAGCAGGAGGTCCTCCTCGGCGGTGCGGGCGGTCAGCATCAGCACCGGCAGGGGGGACTCGGCGCGCAGGGTGCGGCACACGTCCAGGCCGTCCAGGACCGGCATCATCACGTCGAGGACGAGGAGTTGCACCGATCCGAGGCGGGCCCGCTCCAGGGCGGCCCGGCCGTCGTGGACGACGTCGACGCGGTGGCCTTCGCGTTCCAGGTACAAGCGGATGAGGTCGGCCTGTTTGGGATCGTCCTCGGCAACCACCACATGTGCGCACATACGGATGATCGTAAAGCGCCGTCCGGTCACCGTTTCCCGACCGTGTCCGCCCACGTCACCACCGCTTTCCGACTGCTTCCTGACAACTTCCTGACACCGGGCGGAGAGTGTGGCGGGGTCCGCCGGGGCCGAGTGCCCCGGTCCCCTCCCGAGAGGCCCCTCGTGAAGCCGTCCCCGAAGCCGTCCCCGAAGCCGTCCTCCCGTCCGCTGTCCCTCGCCGCCGGCGTCCTCGGCGTGGCCCTGGTCCTGTCCGCGGTCCCCTCCGCCGCCACGGCGGCCACCGAGGTCCCCTCCGGTCCCGCCACCGCGCCCGCCACCGCGCCGACCGTCGCGGAGGAGGACGTGATGCCGCACCTGCGGGCCCTGCAGCAGATCGCCGATCGCAACGGCGGCAACCGCGCGCACGGCACCCGCGGGTACGCGGAGTCACTGGCGTACGTGCGCCACGCGCTGGACCGGGCCGGTTTCCGCACCGAAGTGCGCCGCTTCTCGCACGACGGCGCGACCGGCTACAACCTGATCGCCGACTGGCCCGGCGGCGACCCGAACCACGTGCTGCTCTCCGGCGCCCACCTGGACAGCGTCAAGCAGGGCCCGGGGATCAACGACAACGGGTCCGGGTCGGCCACGGTGCTGACCACCGCCCTCCAGGTGGCCAAGGCCCGGTTGAAGCCCGCCCGGCACCTGCGGTTCGCCTGGTGGGGGGCCGAGGAGGCCGGGCTGGTCGGTTCCGCCGACTACGTCCGTGGCCTGTCCGACGCCGACCGCAAGGCGGTCGACCTGTACCTCAACTTCGACCAGACCGGCAGCCGGAACACCCAGCAGTGGCTCGTGGTGAAGGACGGTCAGCAGGCCGACAGCGCGGCCGGGCAGGTCTTCGAGTCGTGGTTCGCCGCCCGGGGGCTCGCCACCTTCGACATCGGCGTGGGCGGGTCGGACAACGAGTCGTTCGGCAAGGCCGGCATCCCGTCCTCCGGCTTCAGCACCGGCATCTCCGACTGCATCCACGATGCCTGCGACAACCTCGCCAACGTCGACCCGGCGACGCAGACCACCAGCACCAACGCCCTGATCGGCGTGGTGTGGCAGCTCGCCGCCACCACCCCCGCCACCGCCCGGCCCTGACCACCCGACACCCCGCAGGAGACACGGATGCCCGCAACACCGACCACCCGCCGCCGGACCGCCGCCGCGCTGGCGACCGCGACCGCCCTCGGCGTCGCCCTGACGGCCCTGCCCGCCTCCGCGGCGGGCCTCGGGGACCCGTACTTCCCCGACGACGGCGACTCCGGCTACGACGTGGGGCACTACGACGTCCGGATCGCCTACGACCCGGCGCGCACGGACCACCTGGACGGCGACACGACCGTCACCGCCCGGGCCGTCCGGGCGCTGGACCGCTTCAGCCTGGACCTGAAGGGCTTCACGGTCGCCTCGGTCACCGTGAACGGCACGCCGGCGCGGTCCTTCTCGCGCTCCGGCGAGCACAAGCTGGTCGTCGTCCCGGCCCAGCGGGTCGCCCGGGGCGCCACGTTCGCCGTCCGGGTGACGTACGCCGGCACGCCCGACGCCGAGGGCTGGCACACCCTGACGAACGGCGGCGCGAACGTGTCGGGCGAACCGCACTCCGCGACCTCGTGGTACCCGTCGAACGACCACCCGTCCGACAAGGCGACCTTCGCCCTCACGGCGACCGTCCCCGACGGCTGGACCGCCATCGGCAACGGCCTGCCGGGGCCGACCACCACCGCCGACGGCACGACGACGTTCCGCTGGCACGAGGACCGGCCGATGGCGACGTACCTCGCCACGGTCGCCGTCGACCGGTTCACCGTCCACCGGGCGCAGCTGCCCGACGGCAAGCCCGTCATCACGGCGTACAGCCCGGACGTCCCGATCGACGCGGCCACGGAGGCCGCGCAACCGGACGTCCTGGCCTTCCTGGCCTCGAAGTTCGGCCCGTACCCGTTCTCCTCGGCGGGCGCGATCGTGGTCGGCGAGTCCAGGAATCCCGGACGCGGTGCGGCGGCTCTGGAGACCCAGAGCCGGCCGACGTACATCGGGGCCCTCTACGACGAAGGGGTGGTCCACGAGAGCGCCCACCAGTGGTTCGGCAACAGCGTCTCGTTCACCGACTGGCGCGACGGCTGCATCGCCGAGTGCTTCGCCCAGTACGCCAACCAGCTGTGGGAGGAGCACAACGGCGCCGACCTCGACAAGGGCTTCTACCCCCACGTGGTCGCCGAGAACAAGGACAACCCCTCGTTCTGGTCCACGAAGCTGTACGACCCCGGGAAGGGCAAGGAGCTCGCCCCCGCCCTGTACTTCAAGGGCTCCCTGATGCTGCACGCCCTGCGGCGCACCGTCGGCGACGACGCGTTCTTCGCCACCCTGCGCCGCTGGACCGCCGACCACGCCTACGGCAACGCCTCGTTCCCGCAGTTCGAGGCGCTGGCCGCGCGGGTGTCGGGCAAGGACCTCAAGGGCTTCTTCGACGCCTGGGCCCACGGGACCACGCTCCCGGCCGAGGAGTACCTCTACCCGGGCCCCCTGGGCAACCGGTAGTCCGTCGCCGGGCCGGTGCGGCTCCGGTCCGGAGCCGCACCGGGACCACCCCGGTGGCTACCGGCCGACGCCGGGCCCGGGGCCTCTCCCGGGACGGGCCCGCGGCCCGGTCCGCGGTGTCGGGATCTGAAGCACCGCATGCCGTGAGCCCGGCTCGGGCAGCAGCGTGCAGGTCGAACGGCGCGGGACGAAGAGCGCCTGGCCGCCCCGCAGTCGGACCGCCAGCGGCACCCGGTGCGCGTCGGTCGAGGCGGTGGAGCCGGTGGAGCCGGTGGAGCCGGTGGAGCCGATCGGACCGGGGATCGTGTCCGTCGAGGCCGTCGGCGCACCGACCAGGATGTCGGTGACGGAGGACAGCTGGAGTACCAGGAGCTCCTCCGAACCGGCCTGTCGCATCTGCGCCGCGTGCGGGTCCGCGGGGTCCTGAGGGAGGATCCGGACGGTGACGCCCAGCAGTGTGCTCAGCCCGGTGGCGAGGGCTGCCGCGGCCTCCGCCGTGGACGGGTCGCCGGTGACGGGGGGCTCGTAGTCCGTCCACAGGACGGCCGGTCCTCCACCGGACCGGGCCGAGAGGAACGCGGCGAGTTCCCGGAGGTAGCCGCTCTCGTCGACCGGTTCGTTCTCCTGATCGTCCTGCCCCCACTGCACCGTCGTCCCCCGTTCCGGAGCCTCGCGACGGGAGGCTTCCCTTCGCCGGGCTCCATCATGGATTCCGGTGGTGGCGCCGGGACAGTCACGCGAACCCGGTCCCGGGCCTCCGGTCCCGGGCTCGCGTGACCCTGCCGCCCGCGTGACCCGGCCGCCCCCGTACCCCCGTCTCCCGGGGTGCCGCTACTCGCCCAGCAGCCCGGTACGGGCGGCGGCCACACCCGCCTGGAACCGACTCTCGGCATCCAACTGACCCATGATGTCGGCGATGTGACGCCGCGCGGTGCGCAGGGACATCCCGAGGCGGCGGGCGATCGTCTCGTCCTTGAGCCCGGCGGCGAGCAGCCGCAGGATGGTCCGGTCGATCTCCTGGGAGACCTGCTCCAGGCCGTCCTCGGTGGCGGCGGAGAACGGCCTGGCACACGACCAGGACTGTTCGAAGATCTCGCACAGGTAGGCGACCAGTGACTCCTGACGGACCGCCACCGCGCCCCAGGAGCCGTCGCTCGCGGGGATGAAGGCGAGTTCGCGGTCGAAGACGATGATCCGGCCGAACAGCTCGTGGACGGTGCGGTACTCGCCGCCGAGCGGCGAGGCCGCTTCCACGTACGCCTGGCTGGGGCCGTTGAAGCGTGCGGTGTGGTGGTAGAGCGTGCGCATCCGCACCCCGCGGGCGAGCAGCGCACGGTCACGGCCGAGGGCTTCCTCCATGGCCGCCGGCACGCGGCTTCCGCCGCCGGGCTGGCTGGCCAGCACCTCGCTCCGGCAGCTGTCCGAGGCCCGGTCGAGTGCCGCCCGTACCTCCTGAAGGCTGCTGATGACCTCGACCCCCTCACCGGCGCCGGCCGCCCGTCCGCCGCGCTGGTAGTGGGGGAAGAAGCCGACGAGTCGGGCCTGTCCCCTGGCCAGCTCCTCCTGCTCGCGGCGGATCCGGGCCTCGGCGGGGGCGGCGAGCCGGGCCATCGCGGCCTCCGGTGCGACGGCGTAGCCCGCCGCCGGGTCCTGCGGATCCGGGTACACCAGGCGCAGGGCGCTCAGCCGGCGTACCGAGGCGGCTGCCCGGTCCGGGTCCAGTCCCAAGTCTGCGGCGATGGCCTCGGGTTCGAGCCGGTGGTGTTCCAGTACCCAGGAGTAGACCGCCACGTCGACCTGATCGGGTTCCGCTCCGCCCGCCCGATCGTCCGGTTCACCGGAAATGTCCATGTACATCCCCCAGTCACTTTGCTGCCACCCAGCTTGGTGAGGTGGTCGGCCCGTAGGCGCGTGATCATCTCGGCGACATGCTAGATCACAGGCCGGGACCCGCTCGGCGGACCATCGAGGTTCCCTCCAGGAGGACTCCATGAAGCGTTTCATCACCGCCGCCGTACTGCTCGCGGCACTTCTCGGGATCAGCGCCCCCGCCGCGCTCGCCGTTCCGCAGGACCACGCGACGGCGGCCCCCAACGTTCACGCGGACGACACCTCGTGGGGCGGCGCGTGCACGACCCCCGGCTGCCAGCCCATCTACTGAGCGGTCGCCGTGACTGCCGCCTCCGTCCGACGCCCCCTCAGCCAGGAGAGTGCCCCGATGTCCCGACCCGCCACCGCCGCCCCCGCCCTGAGCCGCCGGGAGGTAGAGGTGCTGGAGCTGCTGGCCCGAGGAGCCACCTACGACACCATCGCGCGCCGCCTCCAGCTCAGCCCGCACACCGTCGACACCTACCTCCGACGGATCCGCAGCAAGACCGGCGCCACCACCCGCATGCAGTTGGCGCTGTTCGCCTTCACCCACGGCCACGGCCTCCCCGCCTCGTGACGCGGCCCCGGGGCGCGTGCGCGACGTCGGGCCGGACACGGGCCCGCCCCCGCCGGCGGGTCCCGGCGGGGGCGGAGTCAGGGGCGGAGGCAGGGGCGGAGGCAGGGGCGGGCTCGGGCGAGGGGGCGGGGTCGGGCGAGGGGGCGGGGTCGGGCGAGGGACGGTCAGGGCTTGATCGTCCAGCGCTGGTTCCAGTCGTTGGTGCAGGTCCAGACCCCGAGGGCCTTGTTGTCCTCGTCGTAGGTGAGGCAGTCGTCGGTGCTGACGCGGATCTGGTACTCGCCGTCGCCGAACGCGAAGACCTCCCACTTCTGGGCGGCGGAGCCCGTCCAGGGGCGCGCCTCGGCCAGGTAGCTCTTGGTGTTCTCGGTGAGGGCCAGGCCGGTGACGGCGTTGGTGATCTTGTAGAGCCCGCCGGCGTCCTGGGTGAAGACCCAGCCGGTGGACTTGGCGGCGGTGCTGGTGGCGGCGGTGACCGGGGTACCGCTCGCGGAACCGTTGGCGGCGGGCGCCCTGCCGTTCCTGACGCTCGGGTGCAGCGTGCCGCCCAACTGGGCGGCGCCCGAGTCGGCGACACCGAAGCCCATCCGGATGTGGCCGCCGGGGATGCTGCTCCCGGTGTCGCCGGTCTCGTGCGCGGGGATGCCGGGGGTCTCCGGGCTGCTGATGGGGATCGCGGGGACGGTGATGATCTGGCCTCCGATCGGCACCTGGGGCGTCGAGGGGGTTCCGGGCGGAGGGGTGGAGCCGCTGGAGGACCCCGGCACCACCCGGGCCGGGAAGTGGATGATCCGGCCCCCACGGCCGCTGGTGTCCGAGTCATGGCCGATGAAGGCCCAGTTCATGAAGCCGCCGTCACCGTAGTTGACGAAGGTCGACTCGCCCGCGAAGACCCAGACCTTGAAGTCGTCGTAGCCCTGCGGCCCGCCCTCCTTGTCGTGGTGCTCCAGCTTGACGTCGTCCTCGAACATCACCCCCCGCATGTTCGCCGAGTAGTCGTTCTTGAACCACTTGGTGTCGAAGGCGTCCGTCCCGTCGTACTTGAAGACGAGGACGTTGTAGCCGGGCGCGGCACTGCTCAGCTTGGAGACCAGGGCCTGGGTGAACTGGGCGTTCTCCATCTTCGCCTGGTTGGCCGCACCGAGGACGAACTTGACGGTGTCGGCGACGGCGCCGATCAGGGCGCTGGTGCAGTTGCCGCCCCCGACGCCGTCCTTGCCGGCGCAGTCGGCCGCGGCGGCCGGGGTCGGGGCCGCGACCAGAGCCGTACCGGCCCCGGCGAGGAGGCTGACGGCCAGGGCGGTGGCGGTGGCGGACTTCTTCAGGCGGGCGCTAACGGCGCTCATGATGGGCTGCTTTCGGACGAGTTCGGAGGAAGCGTCAGGCGGACCGGCACAACGCGGTACGGGTGCGGGCGGCCAGGGGGGCGTCGCCGCCGCCACCTGTCCGGTCCGCCTTCCTGCCGGCGTTCCGTTCGGTGAGGTAGATCTTGCCGAGCCGCGATGGTCACGGACAGTCACGAAGATCCGGTGCCGGAGCGGCGGTACCTGGATCACGTGACACGCCCCGCGGCCGGAGCGGTGACGGAACTGCCGCCGGACGGAGGCCTGACAGCCGCGGGTCCCGCCTGTAGCGTCGCCCCATGACCGACGAGATCACGGCCAGGGCAGGCAGAGAGTTCTACACGTTCGACGGCCGGATCCTGGAGGTCTTCGGGAGCTGTCCGAAGCGGTTCCACATCCGGAACACGGACCTGCGGGTCACGGGCCCCGACCGGAAGGGGAGGCGGACCGTCGAGGTCGTCGCCGGTCCGCCCGAGGCCCCGGCGACGCAGCACACCTGGCACCTGTCGGCCGAGGAATGGCAGCGGGCGCAGGGCCTGGAAGCCCTGCTGGAAACGGTACGGGCGGCCATCGCGTCCGCCCGGGGGCACGGAGCCTGAGGGTTCTCCGCAGCTGCGGCCGGGGACGGCCGCAGCCCTGTCAGCGGCTCGGTCTTGACAAAGCATTGGCGGCGCCTCGGCCGGTGATCGTCCGCTGCTGTTCGCCGGACCCGTCACAGGTCCGCACGCCGATCACCTTCCGGGAGCGCCCGAGCCCCGGGGGGCCTCAATGGGTGCACCCGGTGCCGGTCGCACGCGGCACCGGGTGGGTCCATCGGGTCAACGCCCGCTCTTCCGGCCGTGGTTGGCCCTCTTCCTCCGCCGGGCCCTCTTCTCGCGGGCGCGCTTGGACATCGTGCCCCTCCTCCCGGTCCGTGGGGTGCCGGCGGTTCAGGCGGCCCGGCCGGCCAGCTGGTCGGCGAGCTTGGCCAGGCGCTTCAGCGAGCGCTCCTCCTGGACGGCCGGCGCCACGGGCGCGACCGCATCGCCGTCGAAGTAGGCGCCGTTGGCCACGACCGTCCCCGGCAGGCAGAGCCGCACCACGGCCGCCGCCCCCTCCGCCGCCGGCGCGCCGGTGCGCCCGTACAGCGGCAGCAGCGCGGTGGCGCACTGGCCCGGGTCGAGGCTGACGGCGGTGATGCCGGAGCCGGCCGGGGCCATCCCGGCGGTCGCCATGGTGAGCGCCAGCTGCGACTGCGCGTACGCGGCGACCCGCGAGTACCTCTTCGTCCGGTGCGGGTCCGACCAGTTCATCGAGGCGGTGCGGTGCAGCGAGGAGGAGACGTTGACGATCCGGGCGTCGCCGGCCGCCGAGAGCGGGGCGCGCAGCAGCCTCGCCAGCAGGTGCGCGGCCAGGAAGTTGACCTGGAGCGAGACCTCGTTGCCGTCGCCGGTCAGGGTGCAGCGCTCGGGCGCCATCGCGGCGGCGTTGTTCACCAGCAGGTCCAGCGCCGGGTAGTGCTCGACGACCGTGCCGGCCAGCGCCGCGACCTCGGCGAGGTGGGTGAAGTCGGCTGCCAGTTCGACGAGTTGGTTCCGCCGGGCGCCCGCGGCGACCAGCCGCTCGACGGCGTCCGCCGCCTCGGCGGCGGTCCGGGCGTGCACGAGCACGGTCGCACCGTGCCCGGCGAGCAGCCGGGCGGTCTCCCAACCGATTCCGGAGGAGGCACCGGTGACGAGGGCGGTACGGGCGGACAGCACAGTGTCGGACATGACCCATCCAAGGGTGGAAGGCACCGGCGGGGCGCGGGAGTTGCGCGGCACGAGGCCGCTCGCTCCCGGGGCCGCCGGTGCGGGAAAGGTGTGGTGCGATGAGAGGACGCCGCCCGTCCCCCGCCCCTCGGAGCCGGTCGGGGCCGAGGAACGGGCGGCGGCGATCGGCACGGAACCGGTGGAGGACACCGAAACCCGTGCCCCGCGGCCGGCGGAGAGCGGGAAGCGGCTCGGTCCTACCGGACGGCGGTGGCGACCGCGACAGCGACGATCCGCGGCCGACTGTGCGGCGGGCGGTCGTGGTGGCGTGTCGAGCGGTGCATGTGCTCCATCAAAGCCCGCCCGCGGGCCCGGGGCAAGCGCGTTCACCCTCCCTGACGAACCCCTGACGAACCCCTGACGCCCACCGACGCGCTGCTGACGCGTCGTTGACGCGCGCACTCGAACGGGGTGCCCACGGCGACCGGTGTCCCGGAACACGGCGGCACGGGTGCCGTCAGCCCCTGCGGTGCCACCACGCCAACTCCGCGTCCGCCGTCGGTTCGTGGTGCGTTCGCCGGAGAAGGCGGCCGCGCGCCGACGGGAGAGCTCTTGTTCACGGCCCTCGCGCCGACGACCCCGGCCCGGTGTCCGGTGCGTCAGCCGGTTGCCGGCCCCGGCCGGTGGGACAGGCGGATCACCGTCGTGGAGTCGACGGTGCGGGCGCCGGCCATGGTGCCGCACCCGGTGCTGATGCTGGTGCCCGTACCGCTCAGCGTGTCACCGGCGAATCGCGCGCTGTCGGAGGTGACCCTGCCGGCGGCGACCAGCGAGGCGGTCCCGTAGGCCTTGACGACGTCGACGCGGTCGAACCCGAGCGTGGAGACGGCGCCGTCCGCCCAGGTGACGCGGGTGGCCGAGGTGTCGCCGTGCTCGTCGCCGGTGCATTCGGTGCGCGGCAGGGTGACGGTGTGGTCGACGGTCCCGGCGGCAACGGGCCGGCCTGCCGGGTCGACGCACTTCACGGTGCCGGTCATGTGCAAGGTGTCGGCCTGGGGTGCGTTGCCGCCGCCGGGGTCGACGGGGGTGTCGAAGGTGCCGTGGAGGGTGCGCACGCAGGTGGCGTCGACCTCGGGATCGGCGGAGGCGGCGCCGGCCGGAATGGCCGCTTCGAGGAGTGCCACGGCGGTGAGTGCGGCGCCGACGAGTACGGGTTTCATGAGCTGGATTTTCTCCTGTTGAATTCGGGTTCGATCAACGATTTTCCTGGGCCACGACTTCGGCGCCGCGCACGGGAGCCAGGGCCGTAACCACCCGGTCCACCCGCGAGAGATATTCCGACCGGGAAACGATCTGATCGTTATCCGAATCAAACATTGAGAAGATACGACGTTCTACTTCATCACACACAGCAGTCCCCTCCGGTATTCGTCCGCGGTTTTCCGGAACCGCACAATACCGACGGAGACGCCGGTTCCCAGGAGGCGCGCGATCCGGGGAGGCGCCCGATCCACCCGCCACCGGCGGGCCGCGGTGCACCGGCCGCGACCACCGCCGGTGCACCGCTCCTCCTGGTTCCCGCGCCGTTCCCGCGCTCAGTGCAGGACGTCGAGGGCGTTGTCCGCGTCGTTGACGAAGTAGACGGCGTCCCGGTCGAGGTCCAGCGCGAGACCGAAGAGCGCGCCGGCGCCCGGCGGAGTGCCCTCGTTGTTGATCTGCTTGCTCGCCACCTGCCGCCCCTCGGGAGTCGTCTCGACGATGTTGCCGTCCCCGCCGTTGACCGTGAGGATGTCACCCCGGGGTGCGATCGCCAGCCCCAGCGGGGCGTTGAGGCCGCCGCCCTCGGTGACGACCCGGCCGATGCCCGCGCTGTCCGTGCGGGCTACCGCGTGCGGGATCGCGGTGATCCGGCTCAGCACCGCGTCGGCGACGAACAGCGTGCCGTCATGGCCGAGGCCGACCCCGGTCGGGCCGACCACCAGGGCCGCCGGGTCCGTCCGCTCGGGGAACCCGGAGCCGATCTCGGTGGTGGCCACCCGCTGCGGCGGCCGGTCGTCCTCGGTGCACAGGGTGATCCGCAGGACGGTGCCCCGGTCGACCTCCGCACCGCCGCCGGCGACCGTCCCGTTGAGCACGTTGGTGACGAACAGCTCGCTGCGCTTGCCGGTGCTGACGGCGGTCATGTCCCACGGACCGTTGATGCCGTCGCCCGCGATGGTCTCCCGGACGGTTCCGTGCCGGTCGAGCACCAGCAGGCAGCCGGCCTGGGCAGTGTCGGACGTGCCGTCCGCGGTGGGCAGGCTGCCGACCACGACCCAGCCGCCGGGCAGGACGGTCAGCGCCGTGGTGAGGCCGACCCCGCCGGGGCAGGGGCCGGGCAGGTTGTTCGGGTCGATCGTGGCGAACGTCGTCCTGCTGCCGCCCGGGGTCACCTGGACCAGGGTGGTGCCGGTGCCCTGGAGGTTGGCCGAGTTGTTGAAGTTGCTGATCAGGACGTTGCCCCGGTGCAGGTCACCGACGCTCTCCTGGATGGTGAACGTGCCGTACGGGTTGACGTCGCCGTTCTCGGGGACAGTGGACGCGACGGCGGACACGGTGTGCAGCCGGTCCAGGAACGGCGGCGGGTCCGCCGCGCCGGCCGGGGACGCGGCAGCGGCCAGACCGAGGGTCAGCGCGGTGGTCACCAGCGCGTTCGAACATGCCCGAAGCTTCATGTGCACATGCCTTCTGGAGGGCGGACCGGACCTCCGGTTCCCGGACGGCCCGACCCGCGGAAGTACTCGGATCGCCCCCGGAACGCCACGCTAGGCGCAGGCCGCCGCACCCCGCCTCACGACGTCCGCCAAACGCTGATCACACTGAGTGACGACAGTGCGCCGATGCTCGGCGGGGCGCTGGACCTCGTCGGCATCGCCCTGCCCGAGACGGTGCAACACCCGTACGCGGGCGCCGCTCCGCCTTCCGGGGCCGTCCGGGGCCTGACGGTTCGTTCCCACTCGGATCCCGCCCGAACGCTCGCCATCGACGCGCCCCGGGCGCAGGCTGCTTCCGTGACCGTGTCCGTACGGACGCGGTGCGAGCGGAAGGACGACACATGACGAGCACACGCGGCCGCATCGCCGCCCTGGCGGGCGCCTTCGCGGTGGTCGCCGGCACCACCCTGGCGACCCCCGCCCTCGCCTCCACCGGAGCCGGAGCGTTGGCCGGAGCCGGAGTTGAGGCCGGTGCCTCGGCCGGCGGCGAAGCCCCGGCCGGCGGCGGGATCACCGGGCAGGCACCCTGCCCGGACGCGCCCGAGTTCACCTGCGGGACCCTCACCGTCCCGCTCGACCACAGCGGCGCCACCCCCGGCAGCCTGGACCTCGCGGTCGCCTTCACCGGCAACACCAAGGCGCCCAAGGGCGACCTGCTGTTCCTCACCGGCGGCCCCGGCCAGCCCGGCGTCCCGACGATCAAGCAGATCGCGGGCAAGCTGGAGCCCGTCCTCAAGGACTACCGCCTGGTCATGTACGACCAGCGCGGAACCGGCCGGAACGCGCTCCAATGCCCCGGCCTCCAGGAGGACATGGGCTCCTCCGACCTCGCCCTGCCGCGCAGGCAGTCCGTCACCGACTGCGCCACCGCCCTCGGCACCGACGCCCGCCACTACAGCACCGCCGACACCGTCGCCGACATCGACCTGCTGCGCCGCGCCCTCGGCGACCGGCGCCTGACCCTGGACGGCGTCTCCTACGGCACCATCGTCGCGAAGCGGTACGCGCTCGCCCACCCGGCGCACGTGGCCCGGCTGGTGCTCGACTCGGTGGCGCCGCCACAGGGTTTCGACCCCCTCGACCTGGCCGCGCTGCCCGCGAGCGCCCGGATCCTGCGGGCCGTCTGCCGGGCCACCGGCTGCACCACCGACCCGGCCGCCGACCTCGCCGCCACCGTTCGGCGGTACGGCAACGGAGCGCAGATCCTGAGTGCGCTCACCGGCTACGAGTTCATCGACCCGGACTACGGCGGGGTCCCGGAAATCCTGCACGAGGCCGCCGCCGGGCAGCCCGCGAAGCTCCAGGACTTCTTCGAACTCGTCCACCGGGAGGTCGACGCCGCCCCGGCCGAGGATCTCAGCCAGGGGCTGCACTCCGCCACCCTGTGCGCCGACTCGCACTTCCCGTGGGGCACCACGGACACCCCCGTCGAGGGCCGGGCGGCCGCGCTGGAGCGCGCCCGGCAGCGGCTGACCACCGAGCAGACCTGGCCGTTCGACCCGGCGACCGCGACCGGGCTCGGCAGCCTCCTGGTCTGCCTGGACTGGCCGCGCGAGCCCGTCCCGCCGATCCCGCCGGCGCACAGCATGCTGCCCGACGTGCCGGTGCTGCTGCTCGGCGGCGACCGGGACCTGGCCACGCCTTATGAACTGCTCTTCCAACAGGCCGAGTTCGCGCACCATCCGCAGATCGTGATCGTCCCGGGCGCGGCCCACTCGGTGCAGAACCGGGCGGCGAACCCGGCCGGACGGCAGGCGGTGTACGACTTCCTGCTGAAGTAGCGGGGGCGGCGTCGGCCCCCGGGGCGGGACTACGGCCGCCGGTCGGTCCGCTCCTCGGCAGGGGTGCGGATGGCGAGGACGGCCATGTCGTCGTGGCCGTCGCTGGGGTGGTGGTCGGCGAGGAAGCGGACGAGATCGTCCAGGGGTTCGCCCGCGTGGGCGGCGGCGAGCTCGGCGAGCGCGTCCAGGCCGCGGTCGATGGGATGGTCGGGGTGTTCGACGAGGCCGTCGGTGAACAGGACGACGGTGCTTCCCGCGGGCAGCGGCTCGGAGTGGTCGGGGCGGTGGAGCTCGGGGTCGATGCCCAGCGGGATGCCGGGTTCGCCGTCCAGGTACCGGGCTCGGCCGTCGGGGGTGAGGACGAGGGGCGGCGGGTGGCCGGCGGTGCTCCAGTGGACGGTCCAGCCGTCGGCGGCGGGTTCGATCCGGGCCAGGCACGCGGTGGTGACGGGCAGGTCGGTGATGGCGCGCACGGTGAGGTCGAGCCGGGTCAGCACCGAGCTGGGAGGGCTCCCCCGGTCGTACAGCAGGGCGCGCAGCATGTTGCGGGCCTGGGCCATGGCGGCGGCGGCGTACAGGTCGTGCCCGACGACGTCGCCGATGACGGCGGCGCAGGCCTGGTCGGGCAGGACGGCGGCGTCGTACCAGTCGCCGCCGACTCCGGCCGGTTCGGCGGCGGTGCGGTAGACCGCGGCCCCGGAGAACGGGCGCAGGTCCGGCAGCGTGGGCAGCAGCAGCCGCTGGAACTGCTCCGCGCTGTCGCGCAGGTGGCCGAACAGGCGGGCGTTGTCGATGGCGATGCCGGCCGCGCCCGCGAGGGCGCGCACGATCTCCTCGTCGTCCTGGTCGAACGGCCGGCCGTCCGCGCGCTCGGAGAGGTAGAGGTCGCCGTAGATCTCGCCGCGGACGGTGACCGCCACGCCCAGCAGGGTGCGCATCGGCGGGTGGCCCGGGGGGAAGCCGACGGAGGCCGGGTGGGAGGGGATGTCGTCCACGCGCAGCGGCTCGGGGTGGCGGATCAGGTGGCCCAGTACTCCGCGCCCGTGCGGGAACCCGGTTCCGGCGAGGGCCGCGCGCTCCTCCTCGGTCAGGCCGGCGGTGACGAACTGCTCCAGGTGGTCGCCGGAGGGGGCGAGGACGCCGAGCGCGCCGTAGCGGGCACCGGCCAGGTCCATGGCCGTGGTGACGATGCGGTGCAGCACCGCGGGCAGGTCCAGGTCGCCGCCGATGGCCAGGACCGCCGACAGCAGCCCCTGCAGCCGGTCCGTCGACCTCGCCAGGGCGCGCAGCTGCGCCGCGGCGCCCTCCACCTGTTCGTCCGGATCGGGCCCCGGCCCCGGCAGGTCCCCCTCGGCCGGTGGCCCGGCGGGCTCCCCCGCGGGGCTCATGACATCGCCTCGTTCATGACCGCCAACGCTACCCACGCCACCTCCGCCCGGCCGGGAGCACGCGCCCGGC